>JBGUKU010000095.1:0-12351 GCA_045114615.1 Anaerovoracaceae bacterium | reverse complement strand
ATTCTCTCTGCTGTTATTGTCATAGTCTTTCATGTAGTATTCATATGCTCTGTTTTGCAGATCACCTACATTCATGAATGTATCTATGCCTTTGGCGAGCCATTCGTATGCAGTTCTAGTAGACTCAGCATTCATAAGCGTTGCACTTGAAATGAACAGTCGGTTTTTAGTAGTAAATCTGACTATTGCCTCAAGTTCTTTTTTCGTAGAACGCGAGAATGAATATGAATCAGTCTCGGTCCTGTCAAATACTTTAGAAGGCCTGTATGAGTTATAGCAATATAGATACTCCTCTACGATCCTGTCCGGAAGGGCACTGAAACCGTATATGTATTTCTTTCCATCGCTGGCAATAAACTGGAATTCAAATGCTGAAGGCTCGTTTTTACTTTTTTCATCCAGTTTAAAGGGAACTACGGGAAGCAACTGATCCACCTGCGTGTTTGCAGAATTACGAATCATATTCAATGCAATAGTCGCCGCCCTAAATAAGTTGCTCTTACCAGATGCATTTGCACCATAAATCGCAATGGTGTTCAAGCCTTTGAATGCACCATTGTCGTTAATGTTATTTAAATGCTCTTTATCTGACGACGGAACAAGACTCAATATGGCCTGTTCTTTAAAAGACAGATAATTTTCTACAGAAAACTGTAACAGCATCTCCTTTACTCCTCTCAATCCATTGGGGTCGATACGTACCATTATTATATTGCTTTCACTGTCATGATTCAACATTTTATTTTGATATTTGACAGTTTTTCGTTAAATATCATTTTAAATTGTAATTTTATACATCTATTATTACATTATCTATAAAAACATCCGCAAAATTAACAGTTTTGCGGATAATTTTGTTTCTGTTTGTTTCGTCAGAAAAATTGCATAGTATTTCTGACGAATTTAAGATCCTTGTTATGAGAATGTACAGGATATAGTCAGCCATTGCTCTGGGTACACTTTTGGGTACATTTTAGAAAAATCGCGTCCTTAGACGATGCCAACTCCTTTCTTTTCAACGCTTACAGCGTTTCGTCGAAAAAAGTATACGCAATTCGAACCCCTGATCATCCACCAGAAAAGGGCCTTGAAACATCGAAGTTTCAAGGCCCTTTTGTACGTTTCTGTATTTTCATTATACAGAAATTATGCTGTTCAGCAGTTTGCGGGTGTATTCATCAGATGGTTTGTTGATCACATCTTCTGTTTTCCCTTCTTCCACTACGACTCCATCCTTCATTACCATGATCCGGTCACAGATCATGCTTACAAGCGCGAGATCATGTGAAACGAGAATGATCGAGACATTCTCCATATCTCTTATTTCCGTCAGCAGTTTTATTACCTGCGCCTGCGTTGTAACGTCGAGCGCACTCGTTATCTCATCGCAGAGAAGCACATCTGCGTGTGAGAGGAGAGCTCTCGCAATAGACATTCTCTGGCATTGTCCGCCGGAAAGATGACGTGGTCTGCGGTCGAGGAGATCTTCACTCAACCCTACCTCACCTATCACGCGTACGATTTCGTTTCTGTCCGAAGCGGTCCCCTCTTTCAGGGATTTTTCCATGTTCATTTTCGGATCAAATGATCCATACGCATCCTGAAATATCATCTGAAGAAACTTACCTGTTTTCTCAGGCTTGCTTCCTGTATATTCCTTATCTAAATGATACAGCATTCCACTGTCAGGTTTTTCTATGCCGCTTATTACCTTGAGGAGTGTGCTTTTGCCGCTTCCGCTTTCGCCGACTATACCAAGTATCTCGCCCTGATGGAGGTCAAAATCCACATGCTGAAGAGGCCTGACCTTACGATCACGGCTTATATATTCCTTATTCAGATCTCTTCCTGACAGTACTATCATTTCTTCAGTCTCGGAACATCACGTATCAGTTTCTTCGTATATTCATTTTCAGGCGAGTCAAATATCTTATCCGTACTTCCATATTCAATCAGCCTGCCGTCTTTCATGATCCCTATATTATCAGCCATCTTACGGGCAATACCGAGATGATGCGTTACCAGTAATATGGATGTGCCGTTCGTCTTCCTGATTTTGAGCAGTTCCTCTACTACCGCTCCGGCAGTTGTTACATCGAGGGCGCTGGTAGCCTCATCGCACAGCAGCAGTCTCGGTTCAAACATCATGGCAGCAGCTATGGCTATTCTCTGATTCATTCCACCTGACAACTCGAAAGGCCTGTTCTTAAGAACAGATTTACCGTGCTGCAGACCGATTATTCTGAGCATATCATCTATTCTGTTCTCATCAAAAGGCATATCATGTGCGGCCAGCGACTCTCTGAACTGAACATCCAGCTTTCTTATTGGATTGAATGATGCCCCCGGATTCTGAGGAATAAGGCCTATGCCGGAGCCCATTAATTTTCTGCGATCCTTAGCCGGCAAAGAAGTGATATCCGTGCCATCAAATACGATATTTCCGCCTGTGATCTTCAGATCGCTCATACCGTGGATCGCCTTTATCAGCGTGGATTTTCCGCTGCCGCTTTCTCCGACGATGCAGACTATTTCACCCGGAAGCATGCTGAAACTGACACTTTTTACGATGTCTTCATCCCCATATGATGCGCTTATGCCGTTTATCTTAAGTAAATAATCACTCACAGCCGCACCTCTATTCTGCCTTGCGGTACTCCATGACCGCGTCACCGAGATAGTTGAATACAACTATGGTTATTACTGTCGCTGCCGCCGGGAACAGCACCGCCCAAGGAGCGATCTGTATGTATGCCCTGGCCTCGCTTATCATTGACCCCCATTCGGCTTGCGGCGCTACTACGCCAAGTCCAAGGAACGACAGTCCCGAAATGCCTATCATTGTGGTTCCGATCTGGGTCAGCGCATTTATGAGTACAGGTTCCAGTATATTAGGCATAATATGCGTCATCATTATCTGCAGCCCGCTTTTACCCTGAAGCCTTGCTGCAGTAATGTACGGTTCATTCTTGATCGACAGTGTATGGCTCCTTGCAAGGCGTGCAAAAGACGTCCACATGGTGATCCCCAACGCGATCATTGCGCCGCCGAGTCCGCCGCCGAGAATACCTGCGACCGCAATGGCTACCACCATCTGTGGGAACGCGAGCATGAGATCTGCTACACGCATGAGTATGTCATCAACAATGCCTCCGTAGAACCCGCAGAGCATGCCGATGATGATTCCAATCAGGAAAGAGACCGCCACAAGGAAGAAGGTCGAAGCTATCGTTGTTCTTGCTCCAACCAGCACACGCGAAAGAACACAGCGCCCGAGATTGTCGGTGCCGAACAGATATGCTGCTGACGGAGCCTGTCTGATCAGCGACGAGTTGGTGGCATACGGATCATTCGGTGCCAGCACGCCCGAGAACACTGCTATCAGGACAAGTATCCCTGCGAATACTGCAGCAATTATTACGCGTTTTCTGAGTTTGGCTTTTCTCTTTTTCACTTGGATTTCCCAGTATTACACACGCGGATCCAGCACGTGATAAAGCACATCAGATATAAAGTTGATCACTACATAAATCGTGCCCATTATGAGCACGAAGCCCATTATAGTCGGGTAGTCTCTGGCGTTGATCGAATCCATTACCAGCTTGCCTATTCCCGGCCATCTGAAAATCGTTTCTATAACAACACTTCCTCCCATCAGAGTGCCTATCTGAAGAGCTATTATCGTGAATATGTGCCCCGATGCATTATGAAACACATTATTTATCAGGATATCCCTTTCTCTGACACCTCTCGTACGCAGGCCGGTCACATATTCCTGATCCAGCTGTTCCATCACTTCCGTCCTTATCTGACGGGTAAATCTCCCTGCCATCGGGATAGCCAGAGACAGCGCCGGCAGACAGAGCCCCTGTATGCTGCCGTTTGCTACTACAGGGAAGAGGTTCAGCACAATACAAAGGAAGTACATCAGCAGTACTGATATAAGGAAGTTAGGCAGCGCATTGCCTATGAACGACAATATCCTGACTACATGATCGAGAATACTGTTTTTCTTTACAGCGGACGCTATTCCAAGCGGAATGGAGACTATAAGAGCCAATATCAGGCTGGAAAGAGCGAGGACTGTTGTGTTTTTAAGTCCTGCAACAAGTTTAGGTGCGACCGGCATGTCGTCCTTAAATGATACTCCCCAGTCGCCATGCAGAATTCCTCCCAGCCATTCGCCATAGCGCACCATAAACGGGCGGAGCAGTCCCATTCTTTCCTGCTCTGCCTGCAGCACTTCCTTGGTAACGGCAACGCCCTGCGAAGAAAGTCTCTTCTCCGCAGGGTCTCCAGGTGCCAGATACATAAGTAGAAATGTCAGGAAGCTGAGAACGATCAGTATGATGATCAGTTCTGCTATTCTCTTCGCTATCTGTTTCTTCATGCTCACTTATGCAAGCCTGCCTCGTGTCTTAAGTTTTTATTTTACTGTATTAGCGTCTACTCCGTAGAAGTCGAACGGGATCTTCTCAGCGAATCCGCTGACTCCCGGCTTCATTACTGTTGTGTGGTTGAACAGCCCGACATATCCGAACGCGTTGTCATCTATAGCGATCTGTACGATCTTGTTCGCGAGATCTGCTCTCTTGTCAGGATCTACCTCAGTCTTGAGCTGCTTTATCATTGCTTCGCACTCAGCGCTCTCGAAACCGCCGACATTGTAGTATGATCCGTCTGCCAGAGTGGAGTCTATGAAGTACTGAGGATCGCCGCACTTATCTGAAATCATGCAGTAAAGCGCAAGATCAAAGTCCGCTGTGGCAATGTATGTCGAATCAGGATCTTCCTCAACTGTCAGGTAAGAATCGATACCGACTGCCTTAAGCTGCTCCTGAATAAGTACTGCCAGAGTGTCGAGTGAACGGGCAGCGTAGTATGCTATGTTGATCTTGAGCGGCTTCCCGTCCTTCTCGTAAATACCATCAGCGTTGAGAGTATATCCGTCATCCTCGAGCAGCTTCTTAGCCTTGGCTGTGTCTACAGCAGGGATAGTCACTTTGCTGTATGCAGTGCTGTCCGGGAACGGTGAATGAGCAGGGCTTACTGTACCTTTCAGATAATCCGCTATTTTATCCTTGTCGACAGTCAGGTTGATTGCTTCTCTTACTGCATCATCAAGCCTGTTCTCGTTGAGAATGTAGTACTGGAGCCTTGTGCCCGGTACGGACTCAACAGCATATTTGTCAGGCTCCTTCTCATAGACCTCGAGAGCTCCGGAAGAAACGCTGTTGTAGCAGTCGATCTCGCCGCTCTGCATTGCGAGAAGCTTAGGATCGTCTTCCTGCATGTAGTAGAAAATCGCTCCGTCGAGTTTGACATCTCCGCCCCAGTAGTTGTCATTGCGCGCAACAGTGACATCGCCTTCAGGGTTGAACTCCTTGATCACGAAAGGTCCTGTGCAGATCGGGTCTTTGTCAAAATCTGTAGTTGCATCAAGATCGACCATTCCGCACTCAGGGCTGGCAAGGTCGTTCTTAAGCATTGGGTATACATCCTTGCCGGTGTCTACTACGATCTTGTTGTCTCCGTCAGCCTTCCAGTCAAAATCTCCAAGATACTTGAATCTCTCATTGACCTCAGCGAGTCTCTGGATATTCTTTATTACCATGTCCGGTGTGAGCGGATCCCCGTTGGAGAAGCAAATACCATCTTTCAGAGTGATGGTCCATGTAGTTCCGTCAGCAACCGCATCCTCTGCCAGACAGTCTACAGCAACTGCATTCTCATCGAATCTGAACAGGGCTTCAGATAGTCCGTAGATCGATGTATACCATCCGTAATATTCTTTGTGTACATCTAAGCTCGGATAAGCAAAAGACGCAGCTGTTCTCAGGATATTGTCTCCTGAGCCACCGTCTGCTGAGCCACTGTCCTTGCTGCCGCATGCTGCCATGCTCAGGACCATGCAGATAGCAAGAAATAAAACGACCAGTTTTTTCTTCATTTCAGTGTCCTCCAATTACTAATGTTTCTATATCCAGCGGAATATATCCCGGTTATTGATGCTATTTGACCGCTCTGACGCAGAACATCCTGTCCGGCATGTAGAATTGGTCTTTGACGCTGTACAGTCTGTCCCCTGCCGAAACATCAGCCGCTACGCTTATGAATCCGATTTCACTAAGGACCTTAACATCCCATTCAGGTCTGTTCAGGGTGCTCACTGAGAGCATGTGATATATGTTATGACACTCTTCCACCAGTGAGTCCTCTACTTTCTCATGAGCAAGATTCTCTGCCTGATCATATTTGTGAAAGCCCTTGGCGTATTCAGCGTCATAGTTCAGGAGTACACCTCCCTGTTTCAGCACACGATGCCACTCCTTGTAAGCTTCTGCAGGGTGCGGAAGCGTCCAGGTAAGATTTCGTGAGATGACGGCATCAAAATATCCATCAGGGAAATCCGGATGCTCAGCATCCATGACATAGAATTCAGCTGCTGCAGCGCGGTGTCTGCCGCAGAGCTGTTTTGCCTGTGAGATCATTTCCGGCGTCAGATCGATACCGGTCATCCTGTATCCTAAAGGTGCGAGTACCATCTCAAAGAATCCCGCTCCGCAGCCTACATCCAGTATTCTAAGACCATCTCCTGCAGGGAGCCGCTCGCAAAGCTCATTTCTCCACAGCTCAGCTTTGTAGCTGTGCGCTTCATCGTGTTTGTGCTCAGAAAAAGAACCGGAGCGCTTGCTCCAGTACGATTTGACTGCCGCTTTGACGCCGGCGGGTTCACTTTCAAACGGGATCTCAGATAATCTGCTCATAATGTACTCACTTTTCGATTGATTCTACTGATAGTTTATTTCACTTAACTTCACCCAACAAGCCGGGGTGGGGGATACTAAACGCCAAAAAACAATATAAAATCCTCCTGAAACGCATTTGCCATCCCCCACAGGGGCTTACAGGTACTCATTTCCTCTGTTATTTTTAAACTATGAATATCAAAAGAATCGCAGGACATGATCTTGTTCCGGGCAGGATCATCAAAGACCATATACATGTCGGCGGGACAGAGATCCATGTGCCGCATGTAATAATCTCCGGCCGTAAGCTGGGTCCGTTGCTGCTTGTTACCGCAGGTATCCACAACGCGGAATACGTCGGTATCCAGGCAGCTATTGAATTGTCTTCAGAAATCGACCCTGAACAGCTGGCAGGGACGCTTATCATCGTTCCTGTTGCCAACAGGTCCGGTTTTGAAAACAGGACAATGAGCATGGTTCATGAGGACGGCAAAAATCTCAACAGAGTTTTCCCCGGGGATGCAAGCGGGACGGCTGCCGACCGCCTGGCTCACCTGCTGTTCAACACTTTCATAAAATATGCTGATGCATACGTGGACCTTCACAGCGGCGATGGTTATGAAGAACTGATTCCCTATGTATACTATGTGGGAGATACCGTATGCGAAAAGCAGGCTTCTGCCATGGCTTCATGTGTCGATACGGAATTCATCGTCAGATCCCGATGCAAAACAGGCGGCGCTTATAACATAGCCTCTATCAATGGGATCCCGAGCGTTCTCATTGAGCGCGGACAGCTTTCTATGTATCCCCGTGAAGAGATCGATGCTGATAAGTCAGACGTCATCAATATAATGAAATATTTTGGCATGCTGGATGGAGCTCACGAAACATATACTAAGACACCGCTTATAGAGCACGAGCTTTTCTCACCTGCCACCGGATGCTGGTATCCTGAATTTCATCCCGGCGATACTTTCTTCGAAGGAGAAAAACTTGGGACCATACGGGATTATTTTGGTAAAATAGTCCAGGAGATCACAGCAACAGAGACCGGTATCATCATTCACCAGTGCGCGTCTCTGAACATATTGAAAGACGGCCCGATGATCTCATACGGGGCTTTTAGATAGTAAAAACATGAACGAAAAGGTCGGATTATCTGAAGCAAATCGAACCTATTGGTCGCAAAGGTCGACAAGCTATTCAGATGTAAATAAGGAAGAACTTGCGGGCATCAGCCGTCACAACTGGTCAGCGGTCCTGCACGAAGAGATATATTCGCATTTTCCGGGCAGATCTCCGGAAAGCATAAGTGTGCTCGATGTCGGGACCGGTCCCGGATTCTTTGCGATACTGCTTGCAGAATCAGGTTTTCATGTCACAGCTGTAGACATGACTCCTGAAATGCTTGAAGAGGCAAGGCAGAACGCGGGACCTCTGGCTGAAAAGATTGACTTCCGTGAAATGAACGCGGAGCATCTCTGCCTTCCGGATGATTCTTACGATGTAGTTGTATCCCGGAATCTCACATGGAATCTGCCTCACCCGGAAAAAGCGTATTCAGAATGGCACAGAGTTTTGCGTACTGGCGGATTGCTTCTTAATTTTGATTCCAACTGGTACGGATATCTTTTTGATGAAACAGCGCGCGAAAAATACGAAGCGGACCGCGCCAGCAGCGCTGAGCTGGGTCTTGGAGACCAGAACATAGGTGAAAACTTTGACGTCATGGAGGATATAGCCCGCAGCATGCCTCTTTCCGGTACGACAAGGCCTGCATGGGACATTTCAGTTCTTTCCCGGTTGGGATTTACAGTTTCGACTGATGAAGATATATGGAAAAAAGTATGGACCATACAGGAAAAGACCAATTTCTCCTCAACGCCAATGTTTATGATATCAGCTAAATTACGCGAAGGACTCACCTAGCAGTTTTTTGAGTAAACCTTGAGGAATGGACGGGATGATGTCGCTGTGCCGTTGATCATCCACCACAGACCTCCGAGAAATCGGAGGTTTTTCTTTTGCTTATTCATAGAAGGATCTGCATTATAGGCGCATGCAATAATTGCATATTTAATTTGACATAAACATGCAATTATTGCATACTATTTATAGAGGTGATATGCATGAACAACACACTTAAGGAATTGCGCAAAAAATGCGGTTTGACTCAGGCAGAAGCTTCTCAGATAACGGATATCCCTCTGCGGACGTATATAAATTATGAGAACGATTCGTCTAAAGCAGGCAGCATCAAATACAACTACATCATTCAAAAGCTTCAGGAATACAGCTTGGTAGATGAAACTCACGGTATTCTTAGGTTTGAGGAAATAATTTCTGTATGCGCTGAAGTATTTAGTGAGTATACTGTTCATTATTGTTATCTGTTTGGATCATATGCTAAAGGAACGCCTACAGAGCAAAGCGATATCGATCTGCTTATATCTACTGAAGTGTCAGGTTTAAAATTCTATGGACTCGCAGAACGGCTTCGCGAAAGGCTTAAGAAGAAAGTTGATCTAATTAATGTAGAGCAACTCAAAGATAATCCTGAGCTTATTGAAGAAATACTCAAGGACGGGGTGAAGATTTATGTACAAGGACAATAGGTATTACCTTGGTAAGATGAAGGAGAATGTTGATTTTATTCTCTCTCATATGTATGGAATAAGTAAGCAGCAGCTTGAGAATGATCCCGTATTGCTTGACTCAATGATGCTAAGGCTAGTTCAGATCTCAGAGAATGCGCGCAATCTTACAGATGACTTCCGAAATCAGAACAAACACATCCCATGGACAGATATATATGGTTTAAGGAACCGGATAGTCCATGATTATGGCCATGTAGATCTTGGTATCGTATATGACACTCTTACACAGGATGTCGGTGAAATAAAGAATTTTATTGAGGATACTATATATACTGCAGACTAATGGCTGCACCTTGGTTACACTTACTGTTACACTTTGAAATGCGGACACCCTGCGGACGGCGTCAACTCCTTTCTTTTCAACGCTTAGAGCGATTGGGATAATTCGACAATGTCGTATTCGAGCCCGTTCGAGACTTATCCTCGCGACTGGCGAGTCGGAGACGAAGCCAGAGCGATGGAAAGTCCGATACGCAGGCGGCCTGCGATCATCAAACGAAGCGCAGATGGAGCAGATGCCGCCGTGCCGTTGATCATCCACCACCAAAACCCCTGAGATCTAACGATTTTAGGGGTTTTTGCTTTGAGGAAACTTGAGTGCAAATTGTTCTCAACTCCTTGAAATCCGAGCGTTTATTTATTGACACCAATACGATTTTCGGCCATAATGGAATCGAAATCCAATATGGTCGGGGGGCGATTATGTATCTTCATAGAGCAATTGAAACTACCATCCTTAAAGCAGAGCATCAGACCAAAGCAATTCTGATCACAGGAGCAAGGCAGGTCGGTAAATCAACGACTATCAGGGAACTCTACCCTGGCTACACCTATATCACTCTTGACGATGAAAACTATGCTGCACTTGCGAGGAACGACAGCACGCTGTTTTTCCGTGACATTAAATATCCGGTTATTATTGATGAAGCTCAATATGCCCCCGAACTGTTCCGTGCAATCAAGAGAATCGCTGACGCAGACAACGCGAAAGGCAAATTCTTCCTTACCGGCTCTCAGTCTTATGAGCTCATGAGCAGCGCTTCAGAGTCTCTTGCAGGAAGGATCAGTATTATTGAGATGGGCGGTCTGTCTCTCAGAGAGCTGTTCAATGTCGACTTTAACAGGCCTTTTATTTCTGATGATTCCTATATCCGGAAGCGCAGTGAATGCATTGTACCTTACTCTGATATATGGTCTGTTATTCACAGGGGATCCATGCCGGAGCTTCTTGATCCTGCCCGTGACTGGGAATGGTTCTACCGGGATTATGTGCGCACATATATCGAACGCGATATACGGAGAATAATAAATATAAAAGATGAGATCAAATTCAGGAATTTCCTCACATGCCTGGCGGCCAGATCCGGTGAACTATTGGTGTATCAGGAACTGGCGAACGAGGTCGGCATCGACATCAAAACAGCTCAGAGCTGGGTATCAGTAATAACTGCATCCGGACTTGTACGGATCATTCATACATACCAGAACAACATCATAAAACGCGCTATAAAAACTCCGAAGCTATTCTTTATGGACACAGGTCTTCTATGCTATCTGACAGGCTGGAGCAACCCGGATGTGCTTAAAAACGGCGCGATGTCAGGCAGCATATTTGAAACATTCGTAGTTTCTGAGATCCTGAAAAGCTATAGTAATTCAGGTAGCGGAACTGACAGCATTTATTATTACCGTGATAAAGACAAGAAAGAGATCGATCTGCTGATAGAAAGCGGCAATACCATTCATCCTGTTGAGATCAAGAAATCGGGATCAGTCAGTAAAGACTGGATCAAAAATTTCAGCGTTCTGGAGAAGATTCCGGGAAAGCAAGTGGGCCGCGGCGCCGTGATATGTCTGGCAGAAAACCGTCTGCCGATCAGTGATAATGTAGATGCACTCCCGATAGAATATATTTAGGGAACCTTATCATCCATTTTCTTGTTATATTACCTTGGGAATGATTATCCTGCCTTTGCCGCCACAGTATCTGATCGTTTCATCTACGATTTTCCGGGCTGTTGTGAGCAGCAGATCGTTATCGGTTGCCTCATTGCCCTGTACGATATAGAACACATTCTTCGTTTGCTCATCCACCTTGGTCTTTTCCACCTGTCGGATCTCCAGACGGCAAAGCACCTCGTTCGCATCATCACAATAACTGTATTCATGCGGATTATTTGGAACAGGTTCATTCTGCCCGATCGGGACAAAACGCTCTGTTCCGTCCGTGAAGCGAAGCGTCACATTTCCATCCACATGGTCAATATCATGCGCCCCCAGTGCAAGCTTGCTTTCCATTGAAATTATGTTGTAAATATCCACAGCCTGATTGATAAAAAACACATCGCCATGTTTATTCAGGAGTCTGATCAGGTTTTCACTTGCAGGAATATTCTTCCGGCGCTTGACACCGGCACGATCGTGCAGGATATGGAAGCCCTCCAGTATCGGATCTGCGTGATAATCTATATCTATATATTCATCCAGCAGATGCGCTATGATTTCTTTTCTTTTTTCCATCCATTCCGGAGATATCAGCGTATTGTCCATTCCTTCGATTACCGGGAAAACTATTTTGACTCCGATATCCAGAACAGACTTCTCTACGGCAAATTGTATTTCGTTCACAATGCTCATACTTGATCTCCCTATTATTTCAGTGTTGCATTCATGCTCCCGGACTTGTACCCTTTCATGTCAAGAGTGACAAAGCTGTTATTCCTGTAGCCTTCTTCCTTTAACGGATCCACATTACAGACTATATGGCGGATGCCCCGCTCTTTACAGAAAGCCACCGCTTCATTAAGTTCCCGCTCCGGAACAGAAGCATCTGCTCCTGTAACTACGATCAGACGATCGCCCCAGAGTGACTGACGGACTATCTGTTCTCTTTCTTCGCGTGTCGTGTCCTTGATAAGAATTGACTTCATTATGCTGCCCTC
>JBGUKU010000094.1:0-2812 GCA_045114615.1 Anaerovoracaceae bacterium | reverse complement strand
TTCACCTTCGTCGCTGTCCACCAGATCATTGACCGCAATGAACCGGACATTCCGATCCGGGAAATAGCTGTCAGTGTAATTGCCGACGGACACATAGTCTCTGCCGAGACGGGACAAGTCTGCTTGTGTCAAGTAAAAACTAAAAAAATATAGGAACTTTTTTGAGGAGCACAGAGGACGCAGGAATTACTCCTGCGCCTCCAGCTGGCTCCTCTTTATTCGTTCCAATGCAACCTGTGCTGCCTTATCAATGACCTCCTCATATTCGGGATCATACTCCCTCGGATAGTTGTCTTCCTTCGAGGGAAACCTGTACCGCCACGCATCGTAAAGATCACAGAACGGTTCATTCCCCTTCTTCAGAGTAGACTTGATAACCCAGGCGAACATTCTGATAAAGACACCGGCAGATACGTCGGTTTCGCTGAACACAAGATGGATTCCATCGTCCTTGAGTTCAATATCGAAATTGAGCCTGTCTTCAAATGCGAAAAGCACATGCATGGTCTGGTTCATGGTCATATCAGGCACCATCAGCGCCATCGGAGAAATACTAAACACAGCAGCCATGCGGTCTATGGTATCCTGTCCCGGCGTTCTATCTCCAGTTTCATACTGCGCTATCCTGACATCTGCCGATCCTTCCGAGAAACCGATTGCCAGTCCCAGCTCCTTCTGCGTCATACCCAACATCTTTCTGAAGAAGCGGATGCGCTCAGAATATGTCCACCGGATCGATGCATTGTTTACGTTTTCCATATAGCCCTCCCATAAAAGTAGCGCCGTGCAGCATGATCGTCGCACGGCGCTTGAATACTGATTTCTTATTCTTCTGCGAAGATGTCTTTGAACCTCCACCGGATTTCTATGCTCCCATCGGTATTAACCAAGATCCGGTCTATGAAAGCATGAGCCATATCGTAGGTCAGCTTCGTCTCATTCTGGAAAGCCTGACAAACAGCCTCAAGCTCTGAGCTGACTTCAGGAGACATTTCCTCAAGGGTGGACACTTTATCCTGAACCCCTGCAATCTCTGCCTCCAGCTCGGTTATACGGCTGTCAGCAGCTGTCTTCTGCCGCAGGTAGTCCTCCTTGCTCAATGAGCCGTCACAGTACTTCTCGTACAGCCTCAGCTTCCTTTTCCTCAAAGACTCAGCCTCAGACTGCATATCTGTAATGGTAGAAACCTTTGAACGGATTTCCTTTTTACGCTGAACCTGAAACTGCTTTGCAGCGGCTCTCTTCTGATCCGCCATACCGATAAAGGTACGAATTGCATTAAAGGCCGTTTGCTCCAGTTCACTCTCTGCCGTAACAGGAATATCAGCACAGGCGCTCTCACTGCTCAAGTAGGCATAGCCGCAGCGGAACGTCTTCGCACTTCTGTTCCGTTCCATCCTCCTCCCACAGTTACCACAGCGCACCAGAGATTTCAGCGGAAAGATACTGCCTGTCCGATTTGCAGGCGCTGTCCCTTTGGCAATGACCTCAGAGGCCTTATAGAATTCTTCTTCGGTCACAATCGCCTCGTGCATATTGGGGACGATGATGTGCTCCTCCGGTCTGGCTTTCACTGTCTGCTTTTTGCAGGGAGTGATCTGCTTTCTCTTCCCGCCGACAGCAGCGCCGGTATACTTGAAGTTGTTCAGGATCGTATGAACAGCGGAGTATGTCCAGCTCATTTCTGAAGACATATAGGAGTACTTCTTCGTTCCGGGATTCTTCAGCCTGTAGTACTGTCCCGGCGTGGGAACATGGTCATCGTTCAGGCTTTGGGTTATCTCCGATACCTTCTGGCCGTCGAGCGCAGCATCAAATATCCTGCGCACAATCGCTGCCGCATCCGGGTCAATCAGATCCATTGACTTGTGCTTGGGATTGCTTCCTTCTTTCGATCATAGAAGCGGCTGCGCTCCATATTCAGGATATCAAGCATGTCGCTTTCAGAGTACTTCCATTTTGTAAGGTAGCATTTAGACAGGATCTCAAAATACTGATCCCCGCCGTAGGGAAACTCCTTTACCCGGAGCATGGCGGTATCGACCAGCTCTATCATCCAGCGCGTTTCAAAGAGAGTCTTCACTTTGGACTCGAAGCGCTCGCGCTCAACATCCGGAGCAAACTCCTCAAGATATAAAAGCGCTCCATCGAGATCAGAACCACAGTAAAGACACATCTCTTCAGCAACGTAATCGGCGCGTCCAATCGTTGTCCAGCATACGCGGCGATATATGTTCAACAGAAGCTTGGATTTCTGGTACAGATTTTCTTCATCCATGTTTTGTAAGCGGCACATGGAATGGATGGCGTTCCATGCCTCGGTATTATATCTGCTCAACAGTGACACTCCCTTCATGCCGGTATCCGGCAATTAAACTCCATTCTAATTTCGGTTCTCTGCGGTAAAGGGAAAGAAAACTGCAAGAAACCTTATTTCTATCAGCTGCGACCTTCGGTATCGCCCCGGCAAGTTCCGATGCGCTCTGCGCTGCCGGGTGCTGACTTATGCATATACTTTTGCTTCCACGAACCACTTATAGTTTTCCTCGTAGAAGAGATAATGTTCACTGCCACAGATCATGACAGTGTATCGGATGCCTGCGCCGCCTGCCCGAAGGCTGGCAGCTCTGCGACAGTCTTTCACGCGGTCTATCTCAAAGCGCTGACCGTCTTCCCATATGATGCACATCCCATTCAGAGTGAGTGACGAGCTATACACGCTGATTACGACAAATGCAGCAAACACAGGGTTTCACGCTTTTGATGACCTCCTTCATGCAGTAGCCGATGCAAGGATGCGGTACGGCGTAGG
>JBGUKU010000093.1:0-7778 GCA_045114615.1 Anaerovoracaceae bacterium | reverse complement strand
ATCCGCTCGCGACAGCGAGCCCAGAGGATACTGTCACTCAGATCTATGCGGAAAAATTCGCAGAAGAAGTAGACAGACTCAGCGACGGACGCATAAAGATACAGGTCTACGCCAACTCAACTCTGGGCGGAGACCGCGAGCTGCTTGAATCCTGCAAGGACGGAGACATCCCGTTCGTAGTGCAGAATACGGCGCCTCAGGTCACATTCATGCCTGACCTCGCGATTTTCGACGTGCCTTGCGCCTTCGAAAACCTCGATGAGTGCAGAGAGGTTCTGGACGATCCTGAATTCAGCGGTCTGGTCAGCAGCATCTATGAAAACGGCGGATATCAGCTGCTTGGCATAGCAGATCAGGGCTTCCGTGTGATGAGCACAAACAAGCCGGTGAAGTCGATAGAAGACTTCAAGGGACAGAAGATCCGTACCATGGAGAATCCGTTCCACCTGGCTTTCTGGAAGTCGATCGGAGCCAATCCGACGCCTATGAGCTTTGCAGAAGTTTATATCGGTCTGCAGCAGCACACGATAGACGCGCAGGAGAACCCTTACGAGGTCATAGTATCAAACAGGCTCTATGAGCAGCAGGATTATGTGGTAGAGACCAATCACCTGCCGCACCTGATCACACTTATCATGAATGATGAGTTCTTCAAGGGTATGCCTGAGGAGAATCAGCGTATTCTGAAAGAGGCTGCAGCCACTGCGACAGAATATGCGCGCCAGGCATCTGATGACAGAATAGCTGACAGGGTCAAAACCATCGAAGAAAGCGGTACTCAGATACTGAAAATCGATGAGGAAACGTATAAGGCTATCGTTAAGGAAAGTACCGGAGTGCGTGACAGCATAAAGGAAAAAGTAGATTCCGAAGTCTACAACACATTTATCGAATGTATCGATAAATACCAAAAATAAAAACATTTCGGTCGCCGGAGCCTGAGGCTCCGGCGGTCTTTCTTTTTTGCACCTTCCGTACCGTTATGTGATACAATAATATAAGTGTTAAGGGAAACTTAAAGACTTACTGCAGAATGTAATGAATCGGAAAATGAACGGGGGAAGGTATAATGGAAACTGCTAGACTCAGAGCATATGTTGAGACCGCTGACAAAGGCAGCGTCAAGGCTGCTGCGGACTCCCTCGGATACACACCGTCAGCCATAAGCCAGCTGATAACGGCGCTCGAAAAAGAGCTCAGCATAACGCTGTTTACACGCTCGCAGAAAGGCATGAAACTCACGGCTGAGGGCAGAGAAATGCTGCCTCTGGTGAGATCTTATCTGACCCATGAAGAGGAGATCTATACTTTTGCTGCTGAACTTAAAGGTGTTACCAGGGGAAAGCTTGTGATCGCAACATATCCGAGCATAGCTACCACCTGGCTCCCTGAAATAGTAAGACGCTTTAAAAATGACTTTCCGGGTATACAGATAAGTATTATGGAAAGTATAAAGACGGATATAATACGGCATTTTGAGCAGAATGAGGCAGACCTGGCATTCCTGGCTTACTCCGAGCCCATGCCTTATGAGTGGATACCGCTGTCATCGAGCAATATCATCGCGGCTGTTCCTGAAGATCACAGGCTGGCCGGTGCAGAAAGCTTTCCGATAAAGGAATGCGAAAAAGAAGATTTCATTATGGGGTCGTGGGGAAAAGAGATGGAGATCCTGGAGATCCTCGATAAGAACGACGTGCATCCGGAGATAAAGTATACAACATATGATACTCCTGCAACGCTTGCAATGGTCCGGATGGGACTTGGCATCAGCTTCGTCAATGAGCTGTCCGCACAGTTCTGGAATGAACATCTGGTGAAGATGCCGCTCGATCCGCCGCAAACCATAACGTTTGGCGCAGCTCTTCCTTCAAAAGAGCACATGACAGGAGCTGCAAAGAAGTTTCTTTCCTACACGCTGAACTATTTCGGAAAATAAAAAAGGGAAAAACAATGCATCCTGTAGAACATTTTAAAACAGTATTTGAGCACAGAAAACTGGTGAGAGAGCACTGCTTCAGACTGGGACTGTACAGGCAGGGGCTGATGCACGATCTAAGCAAATATTCACCTGTCGAGTTCTGGCGCGGGGCAAAGTATTATCAGGGAAACCGGAGTCCTAACAACAAGGAAAGGGAAGAGACAGGCCGCTCTATGGCATGGCTGCACCACAAGGGACGCAATAAGCATCACTTCGAATACTGGATAGATTATATTATCAATGATGACGGTTCAGTAGGATTTGGCGGCAACAGGATGCCGAAGCGGTATATAGCTGAGATGTTCTGCGACAGAGTAGCTGCGTGCAAAGTATATCTTGGTGATAAGTATACAGATGCATCAGCATATGATTATTATATAAAAGGTACCGGCACCAGGGTCGGGCCGCTGATCCATCCTGATACGGCAGCTGTGCTCGAAAAGATGCTTTTGGTCCTGAAGGAAGAAGGAGAAGATGCCGCATTTGAATATGTCAGAAAATGGCTGAAAGAAAAATGAAAAACCAAACGGGCCCGGATATGATCCGGACCCGTTTTTCTGAAATAACGTTTGAAGGAATTATATGAGAGGTTGAGAGTTTTTATTAATTATTACCCTTCGATCATGATGGTCTTTTTCTCAGGAAGTTCAGGCTCTTTCTCCTTAGGGAAGGTAAGGCGCAGTACACCGTCCTCAAATTTGGCCTTCACATCGTTCTCGTCGATGCCTTCGCCAACGTAGAAGCTCCTCTGCATTGCGCCGGAGTAACGCTCCTGACGGAGCAGTTTGCCTTTATCGTCCTTTTCTTCTTCATTCAGCATCTTGCATGCTCCGACTACGAGATAACCGTTGTCAAGTGTAAGTGAGATCTCATCTTTCTTGAAACCCGGAAGATCGATGTCAAGCTCATAATTACCGTCCTTGTCGCGGATATCGGTCTTCATCAGACCTGCTGCATGCTTTCCGTAAAGCTTGTGTTCTGCATCTGCAGGCATTCTGAATCTCGGAAAGTCGAAAAAGTCATCAAAGATATCGTCGTTGAAAAGTTTAGGATAGAACATAGTATTGCCTCCTTGTATATATATGATTTTTTATCTTGTTCGGGTGCGGCTTTCTGACTGCCGCTCTCATCTGACATGTATGTTATACCACCTTTGTTAGCACTCGTCAATAGTGAGTGCTAACATTTTTTAAAAATTTTCGCTTTGTGATTTTGCTGTGAAAAAGACGTATGTGTAAAGTGTTTGTGATATTATATATACGTATAATTATGTGTTTTATGGAGGCCCGTCATGAGAATAACCTTTATCGGAGCTGCGCATGAAGTAACAGGTTCATGCTCATTGCTCGAAGTATGCGGCAAAAATATATTAGTAGACTGTGGGATGGAGCAGGGAATTGACCTGTTTGAAAACATAGAGATCCCGGTGGCTCCGTCAGATATAGATGCGATAGTCGTGACACATGCTCACATTGATCATACGGGTAAGCTGCCGTTTCTTGTTGCCAGCGGATACAGCGGACCTATCTACTCTACTGAAGCAACACGCCAGCTTTGCGACATAATGCTGAGAGATTCTGCACATATCCAGGAGATGGAGGCGCAGTGGAGAAACCGTAAGGGCAAGCGCGCTGATGAGGATGGAGAACATACTCCACTGTATACCATGGAAGATGTACTCAGCACCATGACATTGTTCAAAACTGCAGGTTATGGGACTGACGTAGAGCTGTTTGACGGAGTAAAGATCAGTTATACCGATGCAGGTCATCTTCTCGGATCGGCAAATGTGCTGTTCACTTTAAACGAGGATGGGGTCGAAAAGACGCTCCTCTTTTCGGGCGATCTCGGTAACCTGGAAAAGCCACTGATACGCTCTCCGCAGGATCCTCCTCATGCTGACTATGTGGTTTGCGAATCCACATATGGTGACCGCACTCACCCTGAGGCTCCTGACTACGTAGCACAGCTTACCAGGATCATACAGACTACTCTGGACCGGGGCGGTAATGTCGTTGTACCGTCATTTGCCGTCGGCAGAACGCAGGAGTTGCTGTATTATCTTAGAATAATAAAAGAAGAGGGACTGATCAAAGGTCATGATGGCTTCCCGGTAGTGGTCGACAGCCCGCTTGCAGTAGAAGCTACCAATATATACAGTACAGGGATGTATGAATATTATGATGATGAGGCGATTGAGCTTCTTAGGGCAGGAATAAATCCTGTCACATTCCCGGACCTTAAGATTTCGGTCTCGACTGACGAGTCCAAGGCCATTAATGATGACATGACGCCAAAGATCATTCTTTCGGCATCAGGCATGTGTGAGGCAGGCAGGATACGTCATCATCTGAAGCACAATCTCTGGAGACCTGAGTGCACGATCCTCTTTGTGGGATATCAGAGTGCAGGCACACTTGGTGCCAAGCTGCTCGCAGGTGATTCTGCAGTTAAACTCTTCGGTGAAGAAATAGCAGTAAAGGCTGAAATACTCAGGATAGACTCATTCAGCAGCCATGCCGACAAACCGCATCTTCGCGCGTGGATAAAAAAAGTGAGACCGGGCATGAGGATATTCATCAATCACGGAGAGGACAAAGTCACTGAGAGCTTTGCGGAAATAGCTTCGATGGATACGGGCAAGCCTGCAGTAGCTCCATACAGCGGGGAGGTCTGGGATCTCGCGGCTGATGAACTCGTACACAGAGCAGAGATCATACCGGTCATAAGGAAACAGTCCTTCAGCAACGGTGATGATCACAGAGCATCTGCGAACTATTCGCCGGCATACAGGGATCTCAGAAGGTCAGGTGATGAGCTTATGAGGCTCATCAACGGTAGTGAAGGCCATTCCAATAAGGAGCTGAACAAGATGAGAAGAGAGATCGAAGCGATCCTCAGTAAATACGGTTCTCAGGAGGCTTAGGATGGATAACAGACCAATTGGAGTTTTTGACTCCGGACTCGGCGGCCTTACATCCGTACAGGAGCTCCACAGGCAGCTGCCTGAGGAGAGAGTTATTTATCTGGGTGATACCGCCAGAACTCCATACGGATCAAAATCACCTGAGACAATCGTAAAATTTGCCAAGCAGAACGTCGATTATCTGGTAGCCCGCAATACCAAGATGATAATCATCGCGTGCAATACCGTGACTGCGACCGCACTCGACGCATTGAGAAAGCGTCATCCGGCCATCCCTATTATCGGGGTTATTGAGCCGACGGTAAAAAAGGTGGTCGGTGACGGATGCAGAAAGGTAGGGGTTATAGCTACTAAGGCAACTATAGGCAGTGATGTATACGGAAGAGAACTCAGGTCGCTGAGCCCGGGAATCGAAGTATACAGCGAGGCATGCCCTGCGATTGTACCTCTGATCGAAGACGGACTGACGGATACTGAAATAATGAGGCTTACGGTCAGCTACTATATGGACGACTTCGTAAAAGAGGGAGGCTTTGATGACCTTATCCTGGGGTGCACTCACTATCCGCTCGTAGCAAAGCATATCAGAAGTCTCTATCCAAACCTTCGCATGTACAGCTCATCTGCTGAAGTCATAAGGGAAGCGGCGGAGATACTAAGAGAAAAAGATATGCTTGCATCAGGCTCGGAATTTACAGACAGATACTATGCAAGTGACATGTCTGATAACTTCGTTGCGATGACTGACAGGCTTTTTGCAGATACTGATTTCAAGATTCATCTGTTAAAACTTGAAGAATAGAAAGATTTCTAGTACAATCTATAGGCTTGTGCGTTATGCGCTCTGTAAATATTGAAGCGCAAGGCGACGGAGGAGTTATATGGAGACAGAATTCAAATACCGTCTGAATGATACATCCGTATTCGACAGCATAGTCGAGACTGCGGCATCGGGCAAAATGGGCCTTGAAGCAGTTGAGGTTATTGATATGCATGCGGCATATTTCGATACGGAAGATTATGATTTCAGAAAGAGGGGGATCGCTTACAGGATCCGTCAGGAAGATGACAGGTGCACTGCTACTATCAAGTGGGACGTTAACGTCAGCGAAGGGCTTCACAGACGCGAAGAGTTCAATCTTGTTGTCAATGACGAACGCTTTGCACTCAATCCTGACATTGAGATCTTTATATCGAGCGACGCATACGATGTGCTTCTTGAGGCTGCAGGCGACAAACCGCTGAAGCCTACCATTTCAATGGATTATGAGAGGAAGCAGTTCAAAGTCGACACCGGCAGATCAATAAGCTGCATTTCCGTGGATGAGGGTGTGATACATCATATCGACGGGCACCTGGTGCCGGTATCCGAACTTGAAGTGGAGTGGTACTACGGCGATGAAGACGACTTCATGGAGCTCGCGCACAGGATACAAAGCAAATACGATCTGGAGACAGAAGACAGATCCAAGCTTCAGAGAGCTTTTGAATAAATAAGGGAAATAAAAAAGATTAATTATAAAACGGAGGAACAATTCAAATGAAGGTTACACAGGTTTCAAAGGAAAACGGAGTCGTAAAATTCAACATCGAATTCTCGGCAGAAGAGTTTAAGGAAGCATTAAACAAGGCTTATCTGGCAAACAGAGGAAAATTCCAGATCGACGGATTCCGCAAGGGCAAAGCTCCAAGGAAGATCATCGAGAGCCACTACGGACATGATGTATTCTGGGATGAGGCGCTCAACGATCTGCTTGAGAACAACTATTATGGAGCTGTTAAGGAGATGGATCTTGAAGTCATTTCCCAGCCATCATTTGAATCCCCTGAAGTAAAGGATGGTGAGCCGGTAGTTCTGTCCGGATCTGTTCAGGTATTCCCTGAGTTCGACGTTGAGAACTATAAGGGCCTCGAGATCGAGAAGGTCGAAACAGTGATCGGCGACAAGGAAGTACAGGAAGAGCTCGAAAGAGTACAGAAGAGTCAGGCAAGAATGGAGATCGTTGAAGACCGCAAGTCAGAGAATGGCGATACTGTAGTGATCGATTTTGACGGAAGTGTTGACGGTGAACCGTTCAGTGGCGGAAAAGCTGAGAATTATGAGCTTAAGCTCGGATCGGGTCAGTTTATCCCTGGATTTGAAGAGCAGCTCGAAGGCAAAGAAGCAGGCGATGAAGTAGACGTTGAAGTCGTATTCCCAGGTGACTATCATGCTGAAGAACTCGCAGGCAAGCCGGCACTCTTCAAGTGCAAAGTACATGAGATCAAGAAGGAGATCCTTCCTGAGATCGATGATGAGCTCGCAAGCGATGTAAGCGATTTCGAAACACTTGCCGAGTACAAGGAAGATCTTAAGAATAAACTCCAGGAGAAGGCAGCAGAGACGGATCTCTCCGTTATGAAAGACAGAGTCCTCGAGCAGCTGTATAAAATGAACGAGATCGAAGTTCCTGCTGTTATGATCCAGAATGAGATCGAAAACATGCTTTACGATATGAACCAGAGCCTCTCTGCTCAGGGCCTCGGGCTCAAGCAGTACCTCGAGTGGACAGGAAAGACAGTAGACGAGCTCAGAGAAGAGACAAAACCTGATGCTGAGAAGAGAATCAGAACAAGAGTCCTCCTCAAGAACGTTATCAGAATGGAAAACCTCGAGGTTGCAGAAGAAGAGATCCGTGAACTCATGGAAGACTTCGGAAAGCAGTATGGCATGGATGTTGAACAGGTCAAGGAGATGGCAGGATCCGAAACTGAAAATTACTTCAGAGAGGATGCTCAGACAAAGAAGGCTATCGACTGGCTGTTTGACAATGCAAAGCAGGTAGAGGCTAAGGCTGAATAACAGATAACGAAAGGGTTGTACGATATGAA
>JBGUKU010000092.1:0-20721 GCA_045114615.1 Anaerovoracaceae bacterium | reverse complement strand
ACTGAGGTAATCGAATAATCATTCATAAACGTCAAAAGCGGCTTCCGCAATGGGAGCCGTTTTTTATGTGCGGACGGGATCCATCGGTTCGAGTCCTCAAAAGTCCGCAGCACAATCCGTATCATCGATCCTCCGGTGTGCTGCTGCACTTTCTGCGGTATTCTCGCCTCAGAATCCCGTCCGCGCGATGATAGTGCCCTATCCGATGGCATCGTTCATACCGGGTTCCCGGATGATCACGATAAAAGGGAGGTAAACTTGAACAAATGAATGAAAACGACGCATTTTTCAAGATTTGGTGTGGAGAGTGAGACAAATCGAAACGAGAAGAGGGCAAATCTTGAAAAATCCGGAGACTTGGGCAAATATGACAAGTTTTTCTCTGTAAAATCTTGTCATATCAGAGCAAAACGATTATATTTTCAAGTTTCGGTCTTGGAAGAAGCAGGACCAGGACTGAAAACTTGTCAAATCCGAGAAAAAAGATTTTATTTTCAAGTTTTGCCAGGAAAGAGGAGGAGCCAGGACACGGATCTTGTCAACACAAGGACATAAAAGATGAATCAATAAGATTCGTGACAGATGGATTGCTTTGGTGAAGCTTTTTCTTTCATTCATTCAATCTACACACAATGATTGACAGATGTGCTATACTGTTTGCGTTGACAATTCTCGTGCGCATGTAAGCGCACATATAAACTTAAAAGCAAAGAAAAACCTGATAAGGAGGAAACTATAATGGTCGTAAAACTGACACAGGATACTTATGAAAACGAAGTAATGAAGGCTGAGGGTACTGTACTCGTTGATTTTTATGCTGACTGGTGCGGACCTTGCAAGATGCAGGGACCTATCGTTGATCAGCTGTCCGAGGAGAGAACGGATGTCAAGTTCTGCAAGCTCAATATCGATGAGGCTATGCCGATCGCAATGTCTCTTGGTATTACAAGCATCCCTACAATCATGGTTGTAAAGGACGGAGAAATCACATACAAGCAGGCAGGCCTCATGCAGAAGGCACAGCTTAACGCACTTCTTTAAGAGTATAAAGCAAACTGATTAAAGCACAACAGTGCAATTGACATAGCCGTTCGGCTAAAATATAATGTTATTACATTATATATAGCCGAACGGCTATTTTATTGAATGCGCTTATCAAATATAGCCGAATGGCTATATTTAGCAGAATACAGCTTCGTACATGCGCTGTAAAAAGCGATAGCGAATTTAGATACAGTTGGATAAAACCGAAAGCGAATATATATAGACGGAAAAAACCGATATTTAGCATTTATGACTGGTGTAATGCCGGTATATTGAAGGGGAATAGCATGAAGACAATACAGGACATGCAGGATCTGGGAAGGGCGATACGTGACAGGCGGCGTGAGCTTGGATACACACAGGCCTTTCTGGCGGACTATGCGGGTATAAGCGCCAGTTTCCTGTCTGAGCTCGAGAACGGCAAGGAGACGATTCAGGCAGGCAAGATGATGGATGTCATCAGCCTGCTGGGCATGGATATTTGCATCATAAACAGAGGGGAGTGATGCTGATGAAGCAGCTCGATGTTTCAATAGAAATAAACGGAAGGCAAAGGGAAGTAGGCGTGATAAGCGGCAGCAGTGATTATGATGCTTCGTTCTGCTACTCAGAGCATTACCTGGAGTCCGGAACAGCGCGCCCTATATCCATCAGCCTGCCTCTGACTGATAAGCCTTACGGGCCTGAGCCCACAAGACGGTTCTTCGAAGGCCTTCTGCCTGAGGGGTTCATGAGGAGGACGGTTGCAGAGCAGAACCGGACTGACGATGGCGATTATCTTTCGATCCTTGAGATGCTGGGCGCTGAATGTCTCGGAGCGGTGCAGATCAAGGGCGAGAACTACAGGAATATAGAGCCGTCGTATAAGGCGTTCGATCCCGAGATGATGTACAAGCTGGCCGCAGAGGGTGCAACGAGATCGGCTGATCTCGTTGTTGAAGCTCATCTTTCGCTGACCGGTGCATCAGGTAAGGTAGGCGCGTACAAAAGCAGCGATGGGCGATGGTTCCTGCCCGTAGGTAGTGCGCCGAGCACTCATATCCTGAAGCAGAGCCATATCCGCTATGATAAAATAGTGCAGAACGAACAACTGGCGCTGAAGACTGCGGAATTCCTTGGAATAGAGGTGCCGAAAAGCGAGATCGTGGAGGCATATCCGGAACCGGTCTTTGATACAGGACTCAATCCGCCGGTCACCGAGAATGTTCTTTTCGCTACAGAACGATATGACCGCACTTTTGAAGGTGCTGAGGATCTCGTTGACGGGATGCTCTGTCCGCTCAGGCTCCATCAGGAAGATTTCGGCCAGGCACTGGGTATTCCTGCATCGGGCAAGTATGAGAGACCCGGAGAGCAGCATATGAAAAAGATGTTCGATCTTCTGAGGCGGTATTCAGCTTCGCCGATAGAAGACCAGATAAAGCTGTGGGAAATCATAGTGTTCCACTGGCTTATCGGCAATACCGACGGACACATAAAGAATTTTTCGCTGGTATACGATTCAAATCTCAAAGCGGTCAGGCTGGCTCCGGCCTATGACATAGTCAGCACCATCTTATATGACACTCACTCATCTGAGATGGCGTTTTCCGTGGGAGGACAGATAGAGTGGAGAAAGATAACCCGCAGCTGCTTTGAAGATGCCTGCAAAGAGTGCGGACTCAACAGAAAACTGTTTATGCCTCTGCTGGATGAAAAGCGTGTACTTTTCAAAGATGCTCTCATGCGCGCAGCTGAAGTTGTACATGATGAAGGGTTTGAGGATGCTGTAAAAATGGCCGGAAAGATACTGGAGGTTAGCAATGTTACTTCTGAATAAAGACGAAATAAAAAAAGTTTTTTCCATGCACGATGCCATCGAGGCAGATAAGGAATGCTATAAGGCGTTCAGCGAGGGCAAGTTCGACGTTCCTTTGCGCGCGGTCATAAACGGCAGCGAGGGCAACTTCCTGTTCATGCCTGCGTACAGCGAGGAGATGAAGGCAGCCGGACTCAAGATAGTAAACATCATGCCGGGAAATCCTGCGAAAGGGCTCCCTGCTTCCATTGGACAGGTTCTTCTGATTGACGGTGAGACGGGCGTCGTTAAAGCGATGATGGATGGTACATACATTACAGCACTAAGGACCGCGGCAGCCAGCGGGGCTGCGTTTGACCTTTTCGGGCTTAAAGACGCATCTGTCGGAGCCATAATAGGCACCGGCAGTCAGGCAATGTGTCAGCTCGAGGCCATGCTTTCGGGCAGAAAGCTAAAAGAGGTACGTGTGGCTGCGCGGAATTTTGAAAAAACAAAGGCGTTTGCGGAAAAAGCGACTGTGGAACTCGGACATTACGGCGCGAAAATCATCCCGGTAGAGGACACCAATGAAGCGGTTGACGGAGCAGATCTTGTAATTTTGGTCACTGTTTCGGGAACACCTGTCTGCAGCGCAGAGTACTTTAAGCCCGGTGCGGTCATAAGTGCAGTAGGTGCATACACATATGATATGCAGGAGCTGGATCCTGCCGTATTTGACAAGTGCGGAAAGATCTATTTCGATTCTGAAACTGCTGTGCTTTCCGAGTCGGGCGATATACTCAGACCGCTGGATGAAGGCACTCTCAGCAAGGATCAGTTCACAGGCGATATCGGTGACTACCTTCTCGGAAAGATACCGGGAAGGGAATCAGATGATGAGATAATTGTGTTCGAGAACGTCGGGATCGGCGCGCTCGATCTCTATACTGCTCAGAAGGTATACGACAAGGCAAAGGAAGCAGGCATAGGCCTGACCTGGTAAAATAAAAGGAGGAATTATTATGCCACATGTAGACATCAGTATGTTCTCTGGAAGAGACGACGAGTTAAAGAAGAAAGTAGCTGACGCAGTAGTCGAGACCATGATCAGGGAGCTTGGCTGCCAGAGAAGCCATCTGTCAGTAGCCATCCACGATGTGGATCCTGCAGAGTGGAACGAGAAGGTCCACGATAAAGTGGATGCTTCAAAGGTGTATGCCGGCGAGGTATTCGAGAACAAATAAAAGTGCAGGAGCAGCTGCGTATTTGTATTTTTTCACAATTGTGCGCCGTTGTTTTTGTGAAAAAACATAATTGCATGTTGACCTCTATATATCATGGTAGTACAATACTCACGAAGCAAAAGGGTTAATATATAAAGCACTTACGTTGGAGCCGGTTGTACCGGCTTTTTCGTTGCCCATATTACAGGCGATTGTGATATACTAAACAACGTGAAATTTATAGAAGTAAAAGACCTGAAAATTGAATTCACAAAAATCGATGAAAGCGGCAGGGAGGTGCCCGGCAAGGTAGCCTTGGACGGTATCAGTCTGGATATCGAAAAGGGCAGTTTTGTTGCGGTCGTAGGAATGAATGGGTCGGGCAAGTCCACACTGGCCAAGTGCTTCAACGGACTCCTTGCACCTTCAGCAGGGCGCGTCATAGTAGACGGCTTTGATACTGCAAAGGAGGAGCATATCTGGGATGTCAGAAAAAGGGTCGGCATGGTGTTCCAGAACCCGGACAATCAGATAGTATCATCGATCGTAGAAGACGATGTTGCGTTCGGACCGGAGAATCTCGGAGTAGAACCAAAAGAAATCAGACGACGCGTCGATGAAGCACTGAAAAGAGTCGGAATGTATGAGCTCAGGGATAAAGGAGCCCATATGCTTTCCGGTGGTCAGAAACAACGCATAGCAATTGCCGGAGCTATTGCTATGAGACCTGAATGCATAGTGTTCGATGAGCCTACAGCCATGCTCGATCCAAAAGGAAGGGCCAGTGTGATGAGCATCATCAAAGATCTGAATGCAGAAGGCATCACATGCGTGCTTATAACACACTTCATGAGTGAGGCTGAGCAGGCGGACCGCGTCATTGTTCTCAAGAAAGGAAAGGTGCTCTGCGACAGAACGCCCGAAGAGCTGTTCTCGGACAGAGAAATGATAGAAAGAGCAGGGCTGGAGATGCCTGCGGCTATAGAGATCAGAGACAAGGCCGGACTGCCGGAAAGTCTTACAACGGCAGACGACATAGCCGAATATATTAAGTCCTGCCGCTGCTCCGAGCGGAACGCTCTCCGGCATGTAGTTCAATAATAAGAGCATAAAGATAATGTCCATATCCGTCAGAAACTTAAACTACATATACAATCCCGGGATGCCGGGCGAGACCGTCGCTTTGAACGACGTGTCTTTTGATGTGGCTGACGGGATGATCCTTGGCATTATCGGACATACAGGATCGGGCAAGTCGACACTTCTGCAGCATCTGAACGGGCTTATCAAGCCGACTTCGGGAGAAGTATATATCAATGGAGAATGCATTACCGACGGCAAGGTGAAGATGACCGATATCCGGCGCAAGGTGGGCCTTGTCTTCCAGTATCCTGAATACCAGCTGTTTGAGGAGACTGTCAGAAAGGACGTTGCATTCGGGCCTAAAAATCTCGGACTGGATGAAGAGGAGCAGGAAGCAAGGGTAAAGAAAGCCATTGGCCTTGTAGGACTGGATTATGAGGAAATCAAGGATCTTTCCCCGTTTGAGCTCTCAGGCGGTATGAAGCGCCGTGTTGCTATCGCGGGCGTGATAGCAATGGATCCTAAGATCCTTATCCTTGACGAGCCTACAGCAGGACTCGATCCCTCAGCGCACAGGGATATTCTGGCTATGGTCAGACGAATCCATGATGAGATGGGTATTATACTGATTTTTGTGTCGCACAACATGGGGGATATAGCGGAGATGTCTGACAGAGTCATGGTGATGAGCGACGGAAAGGTGGCTCTTGAGGGGACACCGGCGGAGGTGTTCTCACAGTCTGACAGGCTCGCGGAGATGGGACTCGGAGTTCCGCCTGCAAGAGAGATAACAGAGATCATCAAAAGCAAGGCACCGCAGTTTAAAAGCGAAGCACTCACTGTTGATGAGGCAGCAGAAGACATAAAGAAATATATGGAGGAAGCGCGCGGATGATAAGAGATATTACTCTCGGTCAATACTATCCGGGCGATTCATGGGTCCACAGACTTGATGCCAGGACCAAGATAATCGCGACTCTGCTCTATCTGATAGAGCTCTTTGTCGTAAACAATTTCTACGGGTTCCTGATTACGGCAGCCGTGCTGTTTGCGGTCATCGCTCTTTCAAAAGTGCCATTGAAGTTTATTTTCAGAGGCCTTACGGCGGTGTTCCTTATTATAGCGTTCACATTTCTTCTCAATCTTTTCATGGTTGACGGAAGAGTTCTGTGGCACTGGAAGTTCCTTACTATTACATATGAAGGTCTGTCAAGGGCATTCTTCATGGCGATCAGACTGGTGCTGATCATAATAGGATCATCGATAATGACTCTCACGACCAAGCCGGTCGAGCTGACAGATGGTCTAGAAAAGCTTCTTTCACCGTTCTCGAAGATCGGACTCCCTAGTCACGAGATAGCACTCATGATGACCATAGCTCTCAGGTTTATCCCGACTCTGATGGAAGAGACCGACAAAATAATAAAGGCACAGCAGGCCAGAGGTGCAGACTTTGAATCCGGAAATCTGTTCCAGAGAGCGAAGAGCCTTATACCTATTCTTGTACCGCTCTTTGTGAGCTCATTCAGGATAGCGCAGGATCTTGCTCTCGCCATGGAGGCAAGATGTTACCACGGAGGGCCGGGCAGGACTCGTATGAATGAGATACGCTTTGACCGCGGTGACGCAGTAGCGGCTGTATTAATGCTGCTATTCCTCGCAGTCATTATAGCGTCCAGATTCATATAAGCACATAAACAGGTGCTCGGCTCGCCTCTCTCGGATCTGCCATTGCATCCTCAGTCGCTTCACGCCCCGGGATGTTTGCGGAACTCGCTTCGCTCAGACATCCGCACAACATCAGCCGGCTCGTGTTCGCTCCATCGGTGCAGCTGCCAAGATCCTCGAGACACGCTCGACTCACACCTGTTTATCTGCTTTGCTTAATAAAATGCGTCAGAGAAAACTAAGAAACCTTGATACTAAATATGAAGCCTACTCGGATATCGTTATAGATACGCCGGCAGATATGCGCGGCAGATGGGCTGAAATGTCCGGGGGCGCGCCGCTCTATATTGAGATAGGCTGTGGTAAGGGCAAGTTCATTTCCGAGCTCGCGGCACGCGAGCCGGAGCATTTTTTCGTTGCGATAGAAGGCAACAAAAGCGTTATGCTCCGCGCGATGGAAAAGATCAGAAAGCTTGGCCTTGAAAATGTTGTATTCATACCGGAGCTCGTAGGCGACCTGTCAGACTGGTTCGAAGAGGGTGATGCTGACGGCATCTATCTCAATTTCAGTGATCCTCTGCCTAAAAACTACTGGTATAAGAGGCGGCTGACTTACAGAGACAGGCTGAAGTCATATTTCAGTGTACTGAAACCTGAGGGCACTGTTATTTTCAAGACTGACAACACTGATCTGTTCAACTGGTCGGTGCTCGAGATCATCGCATCAGATCTGAAAATACTGGATATAACGCGGGACCTTCACGCTGATCCGGAAGCAAACGCATCAAATATTGAGACCGAATACGAGGCCAAGTACAGTGGCTTTGGTGAAAAAATAAAAAGAGTAGTTATCGGCCGCAAATAAGCGGCGGAACGGAGGATAAACTTAAAATGGATATGGCTGTATTATTTGAAAGCCTTATGCTGATCATTTTCGGATGCTCATGGCCGGCAAATATTCATAAATCATTGACAAGCAAAACGACACTTGGGAAAAGTCTTGTTTTTGAAGTGCTTGTAGTCATCGGCTATCTGTGCGGGATCACCGCAAAAATCATTATTTTCAATAAGACAGGACAGCTGCAGACTTCATTCTGGTTCTACCTGTTAGATATTCTGCTGGTATCTACAGACATTGTGCTGTTTTTCAGAAATCTTAAGATCGATAAAAAGATGGGACGCATTTAGGCGTCCTGTGCATTAACAGGGGGTAGTTATGATCAAGAGCATGGCGGCGTATAACGGAAGGGAGATTCCGAAGGAGGATAAAGTTTTCGCGGCAAGCGGAAAGGCTCTTGACGCGGTCAGCAAATACGGGCCGGAAGAGGTAATAAACGCTACGGTTGGAGCGCTTTATGATGATGAGGGGAAGCTCCTGGTGCTGAAATCGGTTGAGAAGGTAATGAAGAGTCTGCCTGCGGAAAAATACGCTGCTTACGCACCTATCGCGGGGACTCCGGGCTTCAAAAAAGCGATACTTAAAGCGGCTCTGGGCAGCTATGAACCGAAGAGCTATACCTGCGTAGTCGGAACGCCGGGAGGTACCGGTGCCATAAGAAACGCAGTTGCTAATTACTCATGCCCTGGTGATAAGATCCTTACTCACAGCTGGCACTGGGCACCGTACAAAACAATTGCGTCTGAGATGTACCGCGGCATTGAGCGCTTTGAAATGTTCGATGAGTGCGGCCGTTTCAATATCGCTGATTTTGATTACAAGGTAAAGAAGCTCATCAGGAATCAGGAGCATCTCGTGATAATACTCAATACGCCGGCGAATAATCCTACCGGCTACGCGCTCACTATGGACGACTGGTACGGTGTAAAGAAGGTGCTCGACGAAGTACCGCTTGAGAAAAAGATCGCACTGGTACTCGATGTCGCATACATTGATTTTGCAGGCGAGCCGGAAGAAGTAAGAGCCTTCTACAGTGTTATAGATAACCTGAGGGCAAACATTCTGCCAATAATAGCTTACAGCGCATCCAAGACTTTTACGCTCTACGGAGGAAGGTGCGCAGCAATGATCTGCCTTGCTCACAGTCCGGAGGTGGCAGAAGAATTTGGGAGGATCAATTCTTTCTCATCAAGAGCAACCTGGTCGAATCCGCCCAGAGCACCGCAGGAAGTTATTGAGCGCATCTACGCCGACGAAAGCCTTCTGGCCGAAGTAGAAGCCGAGAGGGCAAAGGCGCGCGGGATGCTTCTCTCCAGAGGACGTGCGTTTGAAGAGGCGGCGGCTGAATGCGGGCTGGAGACGGTACCGTTCAGTGCGGGGTTCTTTGTGACCATACCGTGCAAAGATCCGGACGGGTTATGCGAAAAGCTCAATGAAAAGAATGTATTTCTTATACCTTTCGACGGAGGTGTCAGGGTATCTATCGCGGCGAGCTCGGAGGATAAATGCCGCAGGCTTCCTGCCCTGATCAAGTCAGCAAAGAATGAACAGGCCTGATTTACCGAAGAGTACAGATCGGGATATAATAAGCGGAATATCTTTCTGGAGGTATCAGATTATGAAAAAAATCATTTCAATTATTGCTATAGCTGCGCTGGCTGTATCAATGTTTGCCATGACATCGTGCAGCAAACATGAATTCAGCGGCCAGACAGCTGGTGATAAAAACATGACTATAAATGCCGTTAATGCTGATAAGGGTGATTACTTTGTAACAGGCACTCTCGTGGTAGATGAGGGTGAAGAGGTTGCCATCGACACTCAGCTTGAGAAAGGCGAAATTACAGTTGAGTTCATCGCTGCTGAAGGTGAGGGCAGCATTGATGAGCTCCCGGAATTAGACGGTGACGCTACATATACCGCATATCTGAGCGGGACGAACTCACAGACTGTCAGCTTCGGCGCAGGCTCGTTTATGATAAAACCGACTGTAACTGATAAGGCAACCGGTACTGTCAGCATTACGGTACAGCCTGCAAAATAAACAGAGGAGATATGTTAAGCGGCACACTTATAACTCTGCTTGGGGCGGGCCTATGGGGGCTCAATGCGGTAGTAAGCAAATACCTCATGGCTCGCGGCGTAGATACGATGTGGATGGTGAATTTCCGCATGATCACATCGGGGCTTGTGCTGCTGATATTCGCTCTGTTTAAGAATCCGCACGGCATATTTGACATCTGGAAGGACAGGAAGTCTGTTGTCAGGCTCCTTGTGATATCGGTATTCGCATTTGGGCTTTGCCAGCCTACATATTATCTTTCAATTGATTACAGCAACGCAGGCATCGCTTCTGCGATACAGCAGACAGCGCCTGTGTTCGTGCTTATATACGTCATAATAAAAGAGCGTCGCAAGCCTTTCCCGGCAGAGCTCGGCGCGCTGGCTTTGGTAATAACAGGGTCCTTTCTGATAGCAACACATGGAGACTTTCAGGCGCTTGCGATACATCCGCTTGCATTGCTGTTCGGATTGATATCAGCGCTGATGTGTGCACTGTATATTACGCTCCCGTCAGAGCTCATCAGGCGCTACGGAACGTTTGAGACGGTGGGCTGGGGACTCTTTATCGGAGGCATAGTCGTTGCTCCGCTATGCAGACTCTGGAACTTCCCGACTCAATGGGATGCAGCGATTGTAGCGGGAATGATATTTATAATATTGCCGGGAGCAGCATTCGCATTTGCACTTTTTCTTTATGGGACGAGTATCGTGGGTTCGGTACGTGGGGGAGTGTATAATCTGTTCGAGCCTGTCATGGCGCTTGTGGCATCAGTGCTCTGGCTGAATCAGAGCTTCCACCCGACGGAGATCGGCGGTGTAGCCGCGATCATTGCGGGCATAGCGATACTTACAGTTGCAAAAGAAAAGGATAATAATAACATTAAGGAGGATATCGGGAATGAGTGTAAAGGTTCTTAAATTCGGAGGTTCTTCTGTAGCAGATCCTGCACAGATAAGAAAAATCAGGGAAATAGTGGAGTCTGATCCTGAGCGCAGATATGTAGTCGTATCTGCACCGGGCAAGAGATACAGCGGGGACAGCAAGATCACAGATCTGCTCATAATGCTCAAGGCTGTTATCGACAATAACATACCTTATGAGCCGCTCATGGCACCTATAAAAGAAAGGTATATGAATATTGCGGATGAGCTCGGTATAGATGTTGATCTTGATGCAGAGTTCAAAGAAATTCGCAAAAATCTGGACAACGATTGTTCGGGCAATTACATAGTCAGCCGCGGAGAGTACCTGTCAGCGCGCCTGATATCCGCATACCTCGGATACGACTTTGTGGATACAAAGGAGTTGATCCTGTTTGACAATAAGGGAAGACTGCTGGTAGAGCAGACGAATGATGCATTATCTGCAGAACTCGCGAAGCACGAAAGAGCAGTACTGCCGGGTTTCTACGGAAGCTATGCAAAAACCGGAGAAGTATGTCTCTTTTCAAGAGGCGGCTCAGATGTTACGGGATCCCTGGTTGCCAGAGCAGCAAAAGCATCGGTTTACGAAAACTGGACTGATGTATCGGGCATGCTCATGGCAGACCCGCGCATTGTCGATGATCCGCTTCCAATCAAGAATATTTCTTATATGGAACTCAGAGAGCTGTCGTACATGGGAGCCAGCGTTATGCATGAAGACGCTGTTTTCCCTGCAAGAATGTCGGATATTCCTATCAACATCCGCAATACTAATAAGCCGGAGGATCCGGGAACTGTTATTTCCAATAAGGGAGCAGTTGATGATGGCAGCATCATAAGCGGAATAGCAGGCAAGCGCGACTTCACAGTCATCTCGATTTATAAAAATATGATGAACAATGAAGTCGGATTCGTGCGTAAAGCACTGGCTATAGTTGAAGACGCAGGTGTCAGCTTTGACCACATTCCTACAGGAATCGACTCACTTTCTATGGTCATTGCGAGCAGCGAACTTGAGGACAAACTCGAAGATATTCTTGAATCCTTCAAAGTGCAGCTGAAGCCGGATGATATCAGTGTTGAGGAAGGCATTGCGATGATCGCAGTCGTAGGGCAGAAGATGTTCCGCAGCGTAGGTACTTCAGCAAGGATATGCGGAGCGCTGGCTGCAAATGGTGTCAACATCCGCATGCTGAATCAGGGCACAGGCGAGATCAACGTAATCGTCGGTGTTGAAGGCACAGACTTCGAAAAAGCTATCCGCGCGATTTATACAGAATTTGTGACGGCATAAAAAAGCAACTGACAAAACATAACTTTTGCGGTATACTCTAAAAGCGGCACAGCAGTGCCGCTGTAATGCAGGTGTAGTTTAATGGCAAAACTTGAGCTTCCCAAGCTTACGTCGAGGGTTCGATTCCCTTCACCTGCTCCATAATATGGGCTTTCGGAAAGAATTCCGGGAGCTCTTTTCTTTTTTCTCCAACAGACCGAAAAGATACATCTCCGGTTAGGAATCAGTTGGAGGAATTAGAGCAAAAAATGGAGGAAATCTGAACAGAGGCTCTGGAACCGTTGAAATTACTGGAGTCTACAAAAGCGATTCTGTTCACCCGCTCCATAAATCGGGCTCCGAGACATACCCACGGAGTCCTTTATTTTGCTTAGATTCCTTGATTTTGCTGTATTTGAGAGTTTCGAGGAAAGTCCACCGAAGTCCATAAAAGTCCATACTGGTCCATGCCGTTGGGGTAAAAATGGTGGGATGTCCCGTGCGGGTCTACAGAAGCGAAGTTATATTTCGCTCATTTTTAAGAATGCCTGTTTTTCAAGGGGTAAGGATCAACTTCGATTCCCTTAAAGAGACTAGGGAATCGAACCCACGACTTTATACAATTGTCGGTCCATGGTTACCATATTTATAATCAAGTCGTAAAGCAAATATGAAAGAAACCTGCCAGGGAATACAGAAAGAGGTGAGACTGATGTTCAAACCGAAATTTAAATTTACTTATGATGAGGTCAGGATAATAGTTATGGCTCTTGTTGAGTTTAAGAATCAGCTTCTTGCTGAAGGCCGATACACCGATGCAATAGATGACCTTCTTATTAAGTTCGTGGACTAACGATTTCTCCTGCCGTACTCCGGCTGAATACATAGCTCCGTGCAATGAGGCGCGGAGTTTTTTGTTACTGCCGGAATTACCGGAGAAAGGATCGATTATGTTCAATATACTGAAGGAAAAAGATACGGGAATTACTGATGAGGAAAAGAAAATCGCAGAAGATCTCAATGAAGCTATCAGCCAGGGTAGGAACGAGAATGATGATGCAGGGGAAGATGAAGAGAAATCTGAACTATCGGAGGCCGGAAGACTTGCGTACAATATCGCAGACCATCTTGCGGAAGCCACCGCAGAGAGATTCTCTGAAATGATCGACGGGTTGGACATGGGTATCGCGAAGCAGATAGTCAGGAGGCTTCAGGCGAGCGATGCAGATGCACTGGTCGGCATGCTTCAGGAAATGTTCCTAATAAAAGGTATGGTCCATGCAGCAGAGGAACTGGACCTTCTGAAAGAATGTGAAGAGTATGAAGAATCGATATACTGGCGCTTTCAGGATACGCTTTCTGATCAGGACGTCTTCGAATGGTTCAGGATAAACTCAATGATTGAAAACTGCGGTGATGAAGAATGCTCGGCTGTTATCAGGATACCGGTGAGGGAGGTGGATTGATGGCAAAGACTATAGCAATATGCAATCAGAAGGGAGGAGTAGGCAAGACAACGACTACTCTGAATCTGGGCGTTGGTTTAGCTCGCCAGGGAAAGAGAGTTCTCCTTGTGGATGCCGATCCTCAAAGCGATTTGACTGCATCACTCGGATGGAACGGAGATGCACTTGAAAACTCGCTTGGGAGACTGATGTATCTTGCTACACAGGAATACAGACCGGCAGTGCGGGATACAATAATCCATCATCCTGAAGGAGTCGACCTGATCCCTTCCAATCTTGACCTGTCGTCTATGGAGAGTCAGCTGGTTAATGCAATGAGCAGAGAAAAGGTGCTGTCGAATCTTCTGAAGAGTGTGAAAAACGATTACGACTATATCCTGATCGATTGTATGCCTTCTCTCGGCATGATAACCATAAATGCCCTGACGGCTGCCGACAGTGTAATAATCCCCGTACAGGCGCAATTTTTGCCTGCTAAGGGCATGACACAGCTGATGAGGAGCATAGATATGGTCAGGAACCATACCAACGATAAGCTCAGGATCGGAGGCATTGTCATGACTCTCGTTGACAACCGCACAAACCTTGCGAAGGAAGTCATAGACACAATAAGGATGAAGTACGGGATGAAGATCAGGATCTTCGATACACAGATACCTGTTGCAGTAAAAGCGGCAGAAGCTTCAAAAGCAGGTCAGAGTATCTATGCATATGACAGTGATTCGAAGCCTGCAAAGGCATATGAGGAATTGACGAAAGAGGTGATGAGAATTGGCGAACGAGAAAAGCGTAGAGATGAGACTTCCATCACTCGATGAGCTGTTTTCATCCCAGGAAGAAAGAGATGATGCGAAGCTCAAGAGGATATATGAGATACCGCTTGAGGAAATAGATCCGTTCCCAGATCATCCATTTAAGGTTCTGGACGATGAGGATATGATGAACCTCGCGGAGTCAATCAAAACAAATGGGATCCTTACACCGGCCACAGTACGAAAGAAGGAAGACGGAAGGTATGAGCTGCTGTCCGGACACAGGAGACTGAGGGCCTGTCAGATCGCGGGTATTCCGACGCTCAGATGTGAGATAGTAGAGATGAGCCGGGATGAAGCCACGATATTCATGGTGGATGCCAATTTCCAGAGATCAAAGATCCTGCCAAGTGAGAAAGCCTTCGCATATAAGATGAAACTTGATGCGATGAAGCGACAGGTGGGAAGGCCAAAAAATGCGTCGCCAGTGGCGACTAATTTAGGTAGATCAGATGTGGAACTTGGAGAGCAAGTGGGAGAGAGCAAGGACCAGATCAGAAGATATATCCGCCTTACTGAACTAATCCCTGAGATACTGGATATGGTTGATGACGGAGTGATTGCACTCAGACCTGCAGTAGAGCTCTCATATATTCCAAGGCTGAAGCAGGGGCATATATGGGAATGCATGGAGATCGAGCAGTGCACGCCATCACACACTCAAGCGAAACGTATGCGGAGGATGGCAGAGGAAGGAAAACTCACACCTGAATCCATTGAAGCAATCATGCTGGAGGAGAAACCAAATCAGAAGGAGAGAATAGTCCTTAGGGGAGATAGATTCAGCAGACTATTCCCACCGGATCTCCCTATATCCAAGCGTGAGGACTATATTGCCGCAGCTATGGAATACTATGGGAGACATCGGGATCGGCAGAAAACGAGAGATGAAGCGAGATAATGTGTTCCGCATATACTAAATGACTATTTCATTGTGGACACAATTACACATCTCCTCCCCTGTAACCCCTCCTCTAGAACTACCTGTTACTACCCGAAGAAGAGATAAGTATCACATAACATAATATATTAATAATAATCGCAATATCGCAGCACATAAGGCGCTCTAGTCAGAAATGACCAGGGCGCCTTTTTTCATGCTCGGATTTGCGGGAAAGGACGATCAATGACGAAAACCAAAGATAACAAACCGAATGACGAGGTAATCATGTGCACGGATGAGACAGGAATGCAGCTCTATCTCAGCGAGAAGGCAGCCAACCGGCTCAGCTGGATCCTGACAGGGATCTGCGTAGTTCTCAGCCTGCCGGTGATCATCCTCGCATTCATGTGCATTTAGCAGAAAGGAGAAGCAATGACAGATAATAAGTTTATCGATGCATTCAAGCGAATGCTCACAATGACACTTGCCCTGATCATGGTGCTCGGCTCAGTGATCCCGATCGCGACCCAGGAAGCATCAGCATTCGGCGGCAAGGTCGGCAGCAAGTATACTGTGACCGACGGAGGCCAGATCAGATATGGATCCGGCGATGGAGGATACAGCAATTCAAGAAAGTGTGACCTTGGTGATGACCTCGGCAGCAGATATTCATACTGCGTGCAGCCGGCGAAGAATTCACCTCCTACAGGAACGGTGACGGTAGATAAAGTCGTCACGGATGAGGACGACAAGGGCAAGTGGAACGCCCTCAGGAATATCGTCTACTATTCGCCTTCCTATCCAGGTTATGACAAGAACATCAAGAACATTAAGGGCGACTATTACACAGGAGATTTCAGCAAGGACTGGGGAATCGCCCACATGGCTCTGTCTTATGTCTATGCAGGCAGGCCATCCGACATGGCCACTTGGGGAGGTACACATGCATCCGGACTCGGCGATGTGTGGACCAAAGCCAAGAAGCTGGGCGATGCTCTGTGGAAGGCGGACAGTTCAAAGGATGATGCTGTCCCTGACAGCTTCAAGGTGTTCATCTGCTATATGTCCGGAGTACAGGACATGATAGTCGGCTATCTTGAAGCTCCGGGATATCTGACCATGAAAAAGGTATCGAACAGGACCTCGATCACAGACGGCAACAGCTGCTATTCTATCGAAGGAGCCGAGTACACGGTATATGACAGCTCAAATAAAGCAGCGGGTACTCTCACTCTTAAAGCCAATGGCGAGAGCAACACTATCGAGCTCCTGGAGGGCAAGTACACGGTGAAAGAGACTTATGCACCTCCGGGATATGCTAAGGATGACGAGACATATTCAGTGAAAGTCGTGTCCGAAGAGACTACCACATTCACTGCGAAGGATGAACCTATCACTGATCTTGTGCAGCTCCTGCTGACAAAGAATCCTGTAGGCTATCCGCATGATCACGGTGAGGGTGATGCGACACTTAAGGGCGCTGTATATAAGTTCGAGTATTACGACAGACTCAAGAATCAGGAAGTGCTCCTCAAGGCAGCAAAGGCAGACGCTCCTGTAAGGACATGGCATTTTGTAACTGATGAGCACGGTAAGATCGATGGACAGAACCCGACATTTGCATCCGGTTATTCCAGTGATTCCCTGTATAAGGACAAGGACGGAAAGGTATGCTATCCACTGGGAACATATCTGATTCAGGAGGTCAAGGCACCGGAAGGTTATCTTGTCAATGATGAGATCCTTGAGGTAACCATCACTGAGGATGGAACAGACAACCTCCATGTTAAGACCTATAACGAATCTATCAAAGGAAATGACACGATCAAGCGTGGCGGAGTCAAGGTAGCCAAGATCGATAACGATCTGGATACCAATTATGCCCAGGGTGATGCAACACTCGCTGGTGCTGAATTCACTATCTACAACCAGTCAAAGGAAACAATCATGATTGGCGGTAAGGAGATCGAAAAGGGCGGAGCAGCTCTCACGATCACTACAAATGCTGATGGCATCGCGACCTCGGATGCGCACGCACTCCCTTACGGATCATATCTTGTAAAGGAAACTAAGCCTTCCAAGGGATATCTTCTGAACACTGAGTGGTCCAGAGCATTCACTATCCGTGAGGACGGAAAGATCATTGACCTGACTGAAGACAAGGTAAGAGAAGCAGTAGAGAGAGGCGGCGTACAGATCATCAAGAGAGATAAAGAGCTCGTAAAGTCCGAGGCTCTCGGAGGAGCAAGACTTGATGACATCGTGATGACCATCAAGAACGTTTCCGGAAGAGACGTAGTAGTCCGCAAGGATCTCGATAACAAGACTGACAAGGTCGACTGGAAGAAGCTCGAATCCAAGAAGGATCTCTTTGAAAGCGAAGAGATCAAGAGGATCCCTTCCGGCAAGGACGTTGGCAAGATCACAGTCCACTGGAACGAAGAAAAGAAGGCATATACTGCTGAGACTCTGGCAGATGACCTTCCATACGGAACCTACACTATCCGCGAGTCCAAGACAAATGAGACATACCAGAGAACAGACAAGACAGAGCACATGTTTACCATCAGAGAAGATGGTGTGATCGTCAGCTTTGACGACAATAAGAACGAGATGGCTCTTACTTTCGATGATTATGTCTACAGATCAGATGTCCAGGGAACCAAGATCGCTGATTCAACTTCCGAGAGATTCTCGTTTGTTCCGTTCAAGATCATTTCTGTTACCAACGGTGAGACTCATGTAGTCGTAACTGACAAGAATGGTTTCTTCTCCACTAAGGACAGAAGAGCTGCCGGGGACCTCGATGAGGATGAGGATGCAGATACTGCAAGAAAGCAGAACCCGTTCGATGACCTGCTTGAAGCTAAGGAAATAAAGACTGCAGATCTCGAGAAAAGATCTCAGGATATCCTTCACGGAGTATGGTTCGGAACAGGTGAGTTCGGAGACAAGGCTCCTATGAACAGCAAGTTCGGAGCACTCCCTTATGACTCATATATCCTTGAAGAGATGCCATGTGAGCATAACGAGGGATATATCCTTCAGAAGTTCTACTTCACAGTAGATCAGAAGAGCCAGAATGGCTTCGTTGATCTTGAGACCATCACTGATGACGTCCCTGAGATCGGAACTACAGCTTCCGTTGACGGAAAGAACAAGAACATCAGACCTCAGAAGGAGATCAAACTCGTTGACGTAATCGAGTACAAGAACCTCAAGAAGGGTGAGACCTACACAGCCAAGGGAGTCCTGATGGACAAGGCTACCAAGGCGCCGGTACTTGATATGAACGGAAAGCAGATCACTGCTGAACAGGAATTCAAGACATTCATGAGCAACGGCAAGGTCAAGGTCACATTCACATTCGATGCAACCAGCCTCTACGGCAAGGACACAGTAGTGTTTGAAAAGGTATTCGACAGTGAAGGACACGTGGCTGCAAGACACGAAGAGATCGATGATGAAGGTCAGACTGTAACCTGGGAAAAGCTGGATCCTAAGTACGAGATGTACAAGATCCGTACTACAAAGGCTCCGTCTGCCGGAGATAAGTACGGCTTCTTTGCACAGGACGAAGTTGAATACGAAGTCCACATCGAGAACACAGGTAACATCGAGATCACAATGGATGTTACTGACCAGTTCACTCAGAACCCTGAGTACTTCACTGTTCCTGTACTGAAAGATGTTAAGTTCACCGGCAAGGGAACATGGAACAACAAGGGTAAAGATGACAAGGTCGCTAACATCACTCTGAATGTTGGAGAGAAAGCTACTGTCACTTACACTGCTGTTGTAAAGGACGAAGCGAAGGCATACCTTGCAGCTAATGCCAAGGATTCCGATTCTCTTGATGAGAAGAATCATGACACCAACATGGCATACCAGAAGAACAAGACAGATGATAAGGATGGTTACTGGAACACTGCTGAGTGCGTGAACGTGACATATCCTAACCCTGAGAAGCCTGAAGAGCCTGGTAAGCTCGAACCTAAGAAGGACGTAGCTCAGACTCCTGTTCAGAAGCCTGTGATCGGAACGTCTCTTGCTAACGGCAAGGGCGACAAGACTGTTGCTGCAGCTAAGGATACACAGCTGATCGACACTATCGCATACAAAGGACTCGATACTTCCAAGTGGTATGTATTTGAGGGAACACTGATGGTAAAGGACAGCGGTGATCCGCTTGTAGAGCACGGCAAGCCTGTCACTGTTATGAGTGAGCCGTTCAAGCCGGCAAGACCTGACGGCACAGCCAAGGTAAGCTTCATCATCGACACAACAAACCTTGACGGTAAGGAGCTTGTAGCATTTGAGAACTGCTACAGACTTAATGAATTCAAGAAGGGTGATGATGTCTCTAAGGCAGATAAGACTGTCGTTGCTGATCACAAGGATCTGAACGATGAAGGTCAGACTGTAAAAGTATCCAAGACAGCCAAGAGCGTTCCGCCTAAGACAGGCGATAACACCATGCTGTGGCTGTATGGAGCCCTCTTTACCGCTGCAATGGGCAGCATGCTGTTCCTTGTAGCCAGAGAGTATGCAAGAAAGCGCAGACAGGCCAAAGAGGATGCTGAGATGTTTGCCTGATGTTGGCAACAATCAATAGAGAATAACTGATGTGGAGCGACTATCAAACAGGTAGCCGCTCCATTTTGTTTTGAGAATGTAGGAGGGAACAGGGGAAATGAACTACAACGAGAGGAAATTCAACATGGACATCGCTGCAGTCTGCGGACTCAGAGAGGCAGTGATTGCAGATTTCATAAGAGGCCTGCAGGTAGCAAGCGATGAAACGACATACAGGCACGGATACTTCTGGGTCAAGTGCACTCAGAAAACTATAACAGTTCATATACCGTTTCTGACTGAGGATATGGTGCGGCACTCAGTCAACAAGCTGGTAGAAAAGGGGATCATGAAGGTCGGAGTATTCAATGATGACAAGTTTGATCATACCTATTGGTACACTTTCACAGCTTACGGTAATGAACTACTCGATGACAGCAGGTGTTTTGATTGAAGCCAATCCCAAGGCCACCGGGAATGAGGATTAAGTGCCCGGATAACTGCAGGTACCGCGACAGACTCGCACCATTCTGTGGGTACTGCATGCTGGAAATATTAGGAAGGAAGCAGGAAACGGAGGAAAAAGATGGAGAAATCGATACAGAAATTGCTGGACAAGCTCGGGAAAAAGGGCTTTGACACAGAAAAGAAGGTCAATTCCATAGATATGCAGGTAGCTTTTGAAAATGGCTTTACTACTGACGAAGTAGGAGGGATCCTCGCTCTGCAGAAGGCGATCAAGAGCCACAGCGCATATGCATTCATAATGGGAGGAACTGATCCAAAGCCTGAGAAGAAGGAGGTCAGACGCAATGCAGATGATGATAGAACCGCAAAAGTCGGAGTATTCACCGAGACACATGAAAACGCAGGCTACTGAAGAAGTTGATCTCGCGAGACTGCGGGAACTGGTAGATCAGCTCCCGGAAGGAACGATCCTTTCAGTTGATCTGGAGGAGGTGAATGATGGGCAGGAAGATGGGTAATCCGAATGAACTTAAAGTGGTCAATGTAAGGCTGGTCAGGGAGCC
>JBGUKU010000091.1:0-7122 GCA_045114615.1 Anaerovoracaceae bacterium | reverse complement strand
CATTCCTGAATTCACAGCCATTCTCCTTTACGTCTTCATAATAAGCCTCGTCTACATAAGCCTTGCCGTCGATAAAGACTTCTATATCCGCTCCGGTCTCGGCTTTGAGCTCTGCTACCCTTTCCACAGCATGCGGGTCTAGGAAATCGCTGTAAATTGGCTTACCGCTGTGCATACGGTTTACATGAGCGCCATTGGAAGTTATGGCATATTCGATTCCCGAAACATCCTTTATATGTTTCGGGAGAGATGCGTAAGAGCGGCCTGTCGACACGACGATATGTACGCCTGCAGCCGCAGCTTCTTCGAGCGTTTTTACCGTCCTCTCAGATATGTCTCCTGCACTGTCAAAAGTGGTGCCGTCCAGATCAAGAGCGACCATTCTTATATTCTTATTTAACAGATCTGCTTCGTTTTTCATATTTTGTATCAGTAAATAGCCGCACCCAAAAGGATGCGGCTGTTTAGTTCATATTACGGAATAATGACTATTCCTCTTCCTTTGCCTCTTCTGCTTCTTCTGCAGGAGCTTCCTCTTCTGCAGGTGCTTCAGCAGGCAGAGTTGCCTTGATGCTCAGGCTGATCCTTCTCTTGTCAGGATCGATCTCCATGATCTTTACGTTGACAGTTTCGCCAACCTTGAGTTCGTCGAATACGTTCTCAACTCTCTTGTTAGCGATCTCGGAGATGTGTACGAGTCCGTCCAGACCTGCTTCGAGTTCTACGAATGCACCGTAGTCCTTGATCTGTACAACTTTACCCTCGAGAACATCGCCTACCTGATACTTCTCGCCTACGAGAGTCCATGGCTCAGGCTGGGTCTGCTTGAGACCGAGGCTGATCTTGCCCTTCTCTTCGTTGAGTGAGAGGATCTTGACATTGATGATGTCACCGATCTTGAGAACTTCCTCAGGGTGTTTGAGTTTGCCCCAGGAGATCTCAGAGATGTGGAGAAGTCCATCGACTCCGCCTATATCTACGAATGCGCCGTAGTCAGTAAATCTCATTACCTTACCCTCGACGATATCGCCGACATTCAGGTTCTCCCAGATCTCAGCTACAGCCTTGCGCTTCTCATCAACCAATATGGCCTTTCTTGAGAATACTGCTCTGTTACGCTTGGTATCTACTCTGATTACTCTGACATCGAAAGTCTGACCGAGGAACTCTTCTGCGTTTTCGACGTATCTGTCGGAAAGCTGCGACATAGGAATGAAGCCTGTGATCTCCTTGTAAGCTGCGATGACACCGCCGTTCACTGCTCTTGTGAGTGTAACAGTGATACTCTCTCTGTTTTCCATCGCTGCTTCAAGCTCTGCGTAGTTCTCTACAGCCACAAGTCTCTTTGTTGAAAGCATGATTCCGCCTTCGCCGTCATCGGACTTGATGACTTTCGCCTTGATCTCGTCCCCTACCTTATACAGGTCTGCGAGAGTCTGGCCCTCTTCCATTGCAACCTCGTCTGACCTTAAGATACCATCCTTCTTGCAGCCCATGTTGACGATAACAGCATCGCTCATTACCTGATCGACCTTGCCGTCAATAATATCGCCTGGCTTTGGTAAACGTAAAGATTTCTCAATGTCATCCATGAAATCCATCATTGGATTCTGTTCCATACTTTTGTTGACATTTTCGCTCATGTGGGAAATAACCTCCTTGATAATCCACTCGGGCGTCGAAGCGCCCGCTATGCAACCAATTTTAGTATATTTTGTCAACCTATTCAACAGTAAATTTTTCGCATTCTCTACAAATATGCTGTTTTTATTGTTTTTTTTCGCAATCTCGTAAAGCTTTCTCGAATTGGAACTGTGTTCGTCACCTATAACTACCATTGCGTCTACCTGAGACGCCAGTTCTGCACAGCTCTCCTGCCTCTCTCGCGTTGCGTTGCATATAGTGTTGCGGATATCATAGCTGATCCCGGCTCTGTTAAAAACATCGAGGACTTCATCAAGGAGTTCCTCTTTGATGGTCGTCTGACATACTATTATCGGTTCTGAGCCTTGTAGCTTATCAACCTCAGCTTCAGCCTCAGCAGCATTGCCAATAAGGTGGGCACTGTAGCCGCACCATCCGTTCGTAGCCTTTACTTCCTGATGCTCTCTGTCACCTATGACCACTACCGTTATTCCCTCGTCATGAGCTTTTGAGACTATGTCATGAATCTTTTTCACAAATACACAAGTCGTATCAATAAGCTCTATGCCTCTTTCAGCAGCTTTTTCATAGAACTCCCGCGGTTCTCCATGCGATCTTACTATAACAGTATCGCCTTCTTCAGCTTCATCGAGCGACTCTATCATGGTAACTCCCATGGATTCCAGTCTCTTCACGACGTCCTTATTATGGATAAGGTATCCGCATGTAAAGAGGCGACCCCGGCGGTCTTTCTTTTCGGCTTCGTTGAACGCCATGTCTATAGCCCTGTTTACTCCGAAGCAGAAACCTGAATGTCTGGCTCTGATTATTTCCACGTTTCTCTCTCTTTCAAAATATGGCCGGCGGGGAAACCGCCGGCCGCTTTGTTTACATCTGATAAATAAGCATGAACTTACAGAAGTATTTCTGATAGTTTAGAACTTACCTGCAGTTGCTGCTTCCTCTACCGAAACTGCTACGGATACAGTCATACCAACCATAGGGTTGTTTCCTGCTCCGATGAGACCCATCATCTCTACGTGTGCAGGTACCGAAGAGGATCCTGCAAACTGAGCGTCAGAGTGCATACGTCCCATTGTATCTGTCATTCCGTATGATGCAGGACCTGCAGCCATGTTATCAGGATGCAGTGTACGTCCTGTACCGCCGCCGGAAGCAACTGAGAAGTACTTCTTGCCTGCTTCAAGTCTTTCCTTCTTGTATGTTCCTGCTACAGGATGCTGGAATCTTGTAGGGTTTGTCGAGTTACCTGTGATGGAAACGTCTACGTTCTCTTTCCACAGAATAGCTACGCCCTCCTGTACGTCATTTGCGCCATAGCAGTTAACCTTTGCTCTTGGGCTTTCAGGATCCTTTGAGTAGCACTTCCTGAATACTTCCTTGAGCTCGCCTGTTGCGTAATCATATTCAGTTTCAACATATGTGAAGCCATTGATTCTTGAGATGACCTGCGCAGCATCCTTGCCAAGACCATCGAGGATTACTCTCAGTGGTTTCTGGCGGACTTTGTTTGCCTTGGAAGCGATACCGATAGCTCCCTCAGCAGCAGCGAATGACTCATGACCTGCGAGGAATGCGAAGCATTCAGTATCCTCTTCGAGGAGCATCTTTCCGAGGTTGCCGTGTCCGAGACCTACTTTACGGCGGTCAGCTACTGAACCAGGGATGCAGAATGCCTGGAGGCCTTCTCCTATAGCTGCAGCTGCGTCAGCAGCCTTGCGGCAGCCCTTCTTGATGGCGATTGCAGCGCCTACTGTGTATGCCCACTTTGCGTTTTCGAAGCAGATAGGCTGGATGTTCTCGATCATGTGATAAACATCAAGACCCGCATCCTTTGTGATCTGCTCTGCTTCTTCAATAGATCCGATACCGTACTCAGCCAGCTTGGAAAGGATCTGTTTTTCTCTTCTATCGTAAGATTCAAATGTAATCATGTCTCTTTCCTCCCTGTACTATTCTTTACGTGGATCAATCAGCTTAGCAGCATCAGCAACGCGTCCGTACTGGCCGGATGCCTTTTCGATGGCCTTTGCCGGATCATCGCCTGCCTTAATGAAGTCCATCATCTTGCCGAAGTTGAGATACTTGTAGCCGATGATCTCATCATCTTCGTCAAGAGCAAGCTGTGTTATATAACCTTCAGTGAGGTCGAGATATCTTGGACCCTTCTCAAGAGTGCCGTATGTTGTACCGACCATGGATCTTGTTCCCTTGCCGAGGTCCTCAAGGCCTGCTCCGATCTGGAGGCCGCCTTCTGAGAAAGCACTCTGTGAACGTCCGTAAACGATCTGCAGGAAGATCTCCCTCATTGCTGTGTTGATAGCATCGCATACGAGGTCTGTATTGAGAGCTTCGAGTACAGTGAGACCCGGAAGGATCTCTGCTGCCATAGCTGCGGAATGTGTCATTCCGGAGCATCCGAGAGTCTCTACAAGTGCTTCCTGGATGATGCCGTCCTTAACGTTGAGTGAAAGCTTGCAGGCTCCCTGCTGAGGTGCACACCAGCCAACACCGTGGGTGTATCCTGAAATATCGGATATCTGCTGTGGCTTTACCCACTTTCCTTCTTCAGGAATCGGTGCAGAGCCGTGATGTACTCCCTGGTGAACAGGGCACATGCCTTTCACTTCTGCTGAATAAATCATAATAGTAACCTCCTGATCATCAGTGAAATAGAAATCTTGCCTATACACATCCATTGTATCTCATACAAGGAAATACAACAAGGCTTGTTTGGAACACTCTCTGTCTAGACTTCAAAATCGCAGGCTACCGAGCCGCTGCGGACCTCGTGCATGCGCTTTTTGACCGGCATATGAACAGGATGTGTCTGATATGCATCGAAAGCTTCTCTGTTTTCAAACAGGGTGACGAGTGCCAGATCATAGGATCTCTCACTGTGCAGTATGTCAGCTCCTGCTTCAAGCTCCAGCATGCCTTCTATTCTTCCCTTCATACCGTAGAAGTTTTTAACCAGCTGAGGGATCTCATCCTTGAACTCATCCTTTATTTTGAACATTACGATATGTCTTATCATAGATATGACCTCCCCTTTCAGTTAACAATATCGCTTGTTTGATTATAGATTGTACAGACCTTTGTTTGCAACATCTGCAGATCTGTAACCGAATGCTATAGATATAAGCGATACGATCTTAAGAGTCAGTTCATGTTGTTCTCGAGCCTTAATATAGACTTATCCAGGAACATCTTGAGACGGTTTATATCACCCGGTTCAGCTGCCGATCTTATGCGCTCTGCCATCTCGCGTTCCTCCCTGATATTCTTATTAAGTATCCGGTCTGAAAAAAGCACTATTTTGTATCTGAATTCCAGTTTTTTCACATCAGGATAATACAGGAGCCTGAGACTGTTGATATCCACTTTTCCTCCTTTGGCATAGACCAGTTCAGGCTCAAGCAGGTAGCTCTCTGCACCTATGAGGTGGTCAGACGTATTCTCACTCATACTTATCAGGTTGCGTATAAGCAGGAGTTTATCATACAGATTCATTGCAGCCGGATCCAACCTGCTGAGTCCGGCAGGCTTATAGCTGAATGAATAATTTCCGTTATCTCTTATTATCGACATCCTGACGAAATTCTTGCAGTAGTTCTCTGTGAGTATCTCTTCTACATATGCAGGCATCCTGTAGCCTGTCATGTTCTGATTTATCCTTTGCATGTATCCCTCCTTTCTAGCCTCCGCACTTGCTGCATGCCGTATATCCTCGCTTAAGTGCGGTACCCCTTTCGATTTCTATGTAATTTCTTTGCAGCGCAGGACATCCCGGAAGATGATAGTCCTCTCCGTCAGACGGGAAATAATACACCAGAGCTCCATCCGCTGCCTTGCTGCTGTGACAGAGCGGGCATCCTTTATACTTCTTCCTGACAGAGGAGGACAATGCCGTGGACGTTGATGCTGCTCTAAGGAAAGTGCAGCCTTTTGAATGGTATTTCTCTCCTCTTTTCGGAAAAATATAAACCGCTTCAGCGTCTTCATCCGCAAACTCCTCTGCCGTCATATTGGTCTCGTCACGTTCTTGGCCTACATATGCCCTTGTCGCCAGTGCAAGATCATAATCTGCTTCTGCCTTTATACCAAGAGGGTTATTGGTCTTCAGTGTCAGTCTGAAGTCGACAATAAGCAGCTCATCAATACCCCATCTTTCACTTCTTAGCCCTGCTTCGATGAGTCTGGCTGAATGCACCTGGGAATGATTATCCTCCAGTTCTTTTCTTATCCTGTGAGGAATCGCAATCGATGTGTCCGCAATTACAGCTTCAGCCGCTCCGCGTCTCAGTTCATTGGCAGCTATAAAAGCGCAGTCTTCTATACACGCATACATCAGGATCACGGAGCTCATTACTATAACTGCAATAATAAATACCGGGAGGGAAATTGCGGCTTCGACCAGATAGCTGCCCTTCTTATTTATAAGCATCTTCAAATTCATGGTCTTTACCGTTTGCTTCTATAGTGAATCTGACACCCGTGTAATACTCCATCATGTTGAAGTCCGCATAATACCTGTACTTCATGTTTATCTGTATAAGATCCATTATCCTGAGCAGCCTTATGTTATCGTTCAGAGAAGCTATCATAATCATGAGATATTCATCATAATTGAGCCCGTATTTAAACTGAGCGACAGTCTGTATCTTCCCTGACAGGCCTGCCAGCTCGTCCTGTTTTTCCTCGAGCAGCTTTTTAGACTCATCATCCAGCTTATCTTTTACTTTGTCTGACCCCAGCACCTCCCATATATCGGTTTTCCATTGTCCGGGAGTTTTCAGCATCGGGACCCTCCTGTCATGGTACAGGTCCTCAAGATCTTCTTCTGTTTCGAGAGCCGCCCAGGCTTCAGCTATTATCAGTTGTGTAACTGCGGCAAGCGGACCCGGTGTTATACTCTCAGCAATGGCAACTATTATCTCCACTTTGGCAGGATCCTTATATATAGCAGCCAGATTCAGGGCGTTTCTTGCTATGAACAGTCTCGTCCTGATAGCTCTGTAGTTTTCTTCATCATCTGTACTGCCTATGATCACATACTCCCACTCATTTACCAATAAGTGATTCTTGTCATCTGATTTCGTAACATGATTATCAAAACATTTTTCAAGCATCACCACTTCTGCTCCTGCTCCTGAAAGCATTCCTATAAGGCCGTTTTCATCTCCGGCAGACTTCGCTTTTTCTGTAAACTCCTCACCTGACACGCTGCCGCCGGTACCATGCGACGGCAGCGTGTCTATGACCACCGGATTGCGGATAACGCGTCCCTCTTCATCAAACCCCTCACCCGTGTCAAGATCACGGTATGTCCTTCCTCTTCCGTTAATTATTTCGGATGCTGCGTTTTCCGCGAATCCGAGCCTGAGTGCTTTTCTGAAGTTTGCCGTATCTCCGAGTTCATAGCCTGTAAGGTCCGCGTTCGCTCCCTTTATATGT
>JBGUKU010000090.1:0-2095 GCA_045114615.1 Anaerovoracaceae bacterium | reverse complement strand
TATCTCTGGGTAAGCCTGAGGCAGCTGTGGGATACAGGCTGTAAAACCCGGGGCGGTCTGGTGCTGTACAGGATAAATGACGGAAAGACACTGTAAAGAGAAGGGGCTGTCGCACTAAAATAAGTGAACCGCTACCCGTCAAGAGGACAGTGAAAAATCAAAAGATTTTTTCAACCAGTAACAGAAATGTTGCTGGTTGTTTTTTGTGGAGAGCAGACACTGTTTCACAGAGTCTGCAATGAAAGATGTGTCTCAGGCTTCGCCAGAGACGAATAGAGTATTTCCTCGCCGGTCTTATGCTGCGAGAAGATATGAATTGTGTTTCTCAATCGGAGTCAGAACTCCGAATCTTCTCTGGTATCTCTCGTTGTTGTAGTAATAAATATAGTTCTCGATTATAGACACGAGTTCTTCACGGCTACCGAAGCGTTTGCCATAGTAACGCTCTCTCTTAAGGATCCCCCAGAATCCTTCCATCGGACCATTGTCGATGCACTTCGCTACTCGTGACATGCTTTGAGTCATTCCTGCTTTTTCAAGTTTGGTATGGAATGTCCTGCTGGTATACTGGAAGCCTCGGTCACTATGGCAAAGAGGGGTCGCTTCCGGATTTGCAGCTATAGCCTGGTCGAAAGTAGTGAATACCAGCGGGTTGTCGTTCCTGTTACTGATCACATAAGAGACGATACGTCTGTCATAGAGATCCATAATAGCGCGGAGGTAGACGTTGTGTTTGTCCTTGTTTTCATCGTACCACTTGAATTCAGTGACATCTGTGAGCCATTTCTCGTTTGGCTTACTTGCAGTGAACTCTCTGTTCAGGAGGTTTTCCGCTATGAACTGTGGATTATCTGCCTGACGTGTACATCCATGGTTCGCATACTTGATCGTGGACTTGATGTCTCTTGCTCTGCAGATCCGGAGCACTCGTTTGTCATTGATCTTTATGCCATAGTTTCGGTACAAGTCATCATTGATCCTGCGGTATCCTTTGGATGGGTCCTTCATATGGATATCTTCCATTTTCTCAGCTATGAATCTGTTCTGCCTGACTCTTTCACCGACATCACCGCGCAGCCACTTGTAATATGCTGACCTTGAGACACGCAGTATCCTGCAGCATGGTTCGACTGGATATGAATATGTCTCTGTGCAGTACTTGATGGAACTGTAGAGGTGTGACTGCCTCACTTGCGATAGAGATCTTTCCTCTCCAGTTCCTTGACTTTTTTTAACAGGTCTCGCTCCATCTTCGTCATGTACAGTTCGTGCTCGAGCTGAGCCATCTTGATCTTAAGTTCCTCAACTTCGCTACGAGGCTCCTGGTCGACCTTGCGTCTGCCACGGCGATCATCAAGGCCGGCTTCGCCAAGATCTTTGAAACGCTTTACCCATGAATATACCTGCTGGTAACTGACGTTGTATTTGATGGCACATTCGCCATAGTTGTAGCCGTTTGCAATGCATTCCCTGACGATTTGGATACGCTCTTCTTTAGTAGTACTTCGTGATGTTTTCATACGGCTTCCTCCTGACATCTTATGCGAGAAGTCTTCGCCGTTATTATACATCTTTATCCATGACCTAAGCTGGTAATCGCTGCGCAATCCATATCTTGCTGAAACTCTGCTTAATGAGCCTTCGCCATTCAAATAACTACGAACTGCTTCATACCGTAATTCATCAGAGTATACGCGATTCTTACCAGTATCTAGAAAGGCAAGTTCTCCTTGTGCTTCATATAAATCTGCCCATTCAGCAACATGATGCTTGCGAACACATAATTGTCGCCCAGCTTCTGCAAAACTCATCTTTCCTTCAAGGCAAAGCTTGGCATACTTGAGTTTTTGTTCGGGCGGTATCCGAGTTCCTTTTCTACCCATATGAAAACTCCCTTCACGAGCAACAGTGTTTTTGTTTTTCACTGTCTCTCATAAAGGGAGCATATCAGAAATCCGATAGACCGTTTTTTTTGACCCAAAACAGTCGTATCAAACATTGAATATTCTCTCAAAGAAAGACTTGCTATGTAAAAACAGTGCCTTTATAATGAGCTACCAAAAAAAGGAAAAGGAGGAAATAATGGTGAAAAGTA
>JBGUKU010000089.1:0-30984 GCA_045114615.1 Anaerovoracaceae bacterium | reverse complement strand
AGATGAGCTCGACAAGATCGCGCGCAAATCCGAGAATACTTCTATCACGAGAGATGTAAGCGGAGAGGGCGTACAGCAGGCGCTCCTCAAGATAATCGAGGGAACTGTTGCCAATGTTCCTCCTCAGGGCGGAAGGAAACACCCTAATCAGGAGTTCATACACTTCGACACAAAGGACGTTCTCTTTATTTGCGGAGGAGCTTTCACAGGGCTCGACAAGATCATTAAGGTCAGAATGGGAAACAAGGTCATAGGCTTCAATAAAGAGGAGAAGAAAGTTGATCTCAATGATGCTGATATCCTCCTGAATGCCCAGCCTGAAGACCTTCTGAAGTTCGGACTCATACCTGAGCTCATCGGCAGACTGCCTGTAACTGTAGCTCTCAGTGAGCTCAGCGAGGAGGCTCTGGTGAGGATAATCACTGAACCTAAAAACTCTCTTGTCAAACAGTATCAGACTCTGTTTGCGATGGACGATGTAGATCTTATCGTTGAAGAGGATGCAGTGCACGCCATAGCTGAAAAGGCGCTGGCACTCAATACCGGTGCCAGAGGACTCAGGGGCATCTTCGAGAAAATGATGACTGATATCATGTATGAGCTGCCTTCAAGACCTGAAGTGGAAAAGTGTATCATAACTGCCGGCGTCGTCAAAGGCGAGGCGGATCCTGTGCTTATCCTCAAAGGCGAAGCTAAAGACAGCGAGCATATACATATGGAAAAGGAAGCATAATGGGCGGAATGGAAAGCATAAAGAGAGTCCCGTATATCCCGCTTAGAGGACAGACATTCTTCCCGGGCACAATAGTGGGATTCGATATTGGAAGAGACAAGTCACTTGCCGCCGTTGATCTAGCGATGAACGGCGACAAATATATTGTAGTGTCATCACAGAGGGATCCATCGGTAAGCGCACCTAAAATGGATGACTGCTATATGACAGGCGTGATCATTCGCGTGAGACAGGTGGTAAAAAAGAATGAGGACTATGTCCGCATTCTTGTTGTGGTTGAGCAAAGGGTCAGGATAGAAGACATCTATGAAGCCGGCGATCTTCTGATGTGCGATTACACAGCCGCAGAAGATTACGACAATGACACGGACGATATAAGTATGCAGGCAAACATCAGGGTGCTCAGGCAGCTCTATATGAAGTACCTTGAGCTGACAGGCCAGGGTGAATCTGCCGGAAGGACACTTATAGATGACATCGATGATCCGTCTCTGCTCTGCAGTCTGATAGCAAACGAGATTGATGTTGCATTCGATATCAAGCAGACTCTGCTCGAAATCGATTCGGTAAAGCTCAGAGTTGGCCACCTGGTCGATATAATCGGCAAGGAAAATAACATACTTTCGATCGCAAAAAGAATAAACAACCGTGTGGTCAAGAACATGAACCGCGGTCAGAGAGAATATTACCTCAGAGAGCAGCTCCAGGTCATCAAGGAGGAGCTCGGCGAAGACGAGGATACCGATGACGAGGCACGTCAGTGGAGGGAAAAACTCGACGAGCTCAAGCTTGAAGAGAAGACCGACACCAAGCTGCGCAAGGAAATCGACAAATTCACCAAGATGAGCCCGATGAGCCCTGATGCAAATGTGTCTCGCACATATATCGAGACCATACTGGATCTTCCATGGCACAAGGCAAACAAGATCAACCGTAATATCAACAAGGCTGAGAAGATACTCAACGAAGACCACTACGGGCTTGAGAAGGTGAAAGAGAGGATTCTGGAGTGCCTTGCTGTACAGCATCTCACAAATAACAATAAAGGCCCTATAATCTGTCTGGTAGGCCCTCCGGGAGTAGGAAAAACTTCTATAGCGAAATCCATAGCCAGAGCTACCAACAGGGAGTTCGTAAGAATGTCACTCGGCGGAGTCAGGGATGAAGCTGAGATAAGAGGACACAGGCGTACATATATCGGGGCCATCCCGGGCAGGGTTATAAACGGCATCAGCGAGAGCGGCACCAACAACCCTCTGTTCCTCTTTGATGAAGTAGACAAGATCGGAAGCGATTTCAGGGGAGACCCGGCCTCGGCTCTTCTTGAGGTGCTGGATCCAGAGCAGAACAGTACATTCACCGATCACTATCTTGAGATACCGTTCGATCTTTCGGATGTTATGTTTATTACAACGGCCAATACGACGGCTACAATACCTGCACCGCTCCTTGACAGGATGGAAGTCATCGAACTTACCAGCTATACTGAAGAAGAAAAGGTGCATATCGCGACCGGATATCTGGTGCCTAAAAAAATGAAAGAGAACGGTCTCAAAAGGACCCAGTTCAGCATCACTAGTGCTGCTATACGTGACATCATTGAGTACTATACCCGTGAGTCGGGAGTCAGAAACCTCGAGAGAGAGATAGGCAACGCATGCCGCAAGGCAGCGCGCAACATCGTAAGCGGAAAACAGAAGAAAAACAACGTAACACCGAGAAACCTCAGATCATATCTTGGGAAGAGGATATTCATAGAAGATATAGGCTCACTTGAACCTGAGATTGGTGTCACAACGGGTATGGCATGGACTACAGTCGGTGGAGTTACGCTCACTATAGAGACCGTAAAAATGCCGGGTACAGGCAAACTCATCCTGACGGGGCAGATGGGCGATGTTATGAGAGAGTCCGCAACTACGGCTCTGGGATATATCAAGTCGATCTCAGCCAAATACAAGATCGGCAAGGATGTGTTCAGGGATTATGATATCCAGATACACATACCGGAAGGAGCTACTCCTAAAGACGGTCCTTCTGCAGGCATAACAATGTGCAGCGCACTGTTCTCACTTCTTACAGACCGTAAAGCTGACAAGACTGTAGCGATGACCGGTGAGATAACGCTGAGGGGCAAGGTCCTGAGGATCGGCGGGCTGAAAGAAAAATCGCTTGCAGCATACAGACAGGGTATCCGCAGGATCATCATCCCGAAGGAAAATGAGCCTGATCTCGAGGAAATACCTGCATCGGTTCGCAGGGAAATCGAATTCATACCGGTATCAAACTTTGAAGAGGTCATCCCTGTAGTGATACAATAAGTACATGAAGATAAACAAAGCCGAACTTGAAGCCGTCGCCGTAAAGGCGTCGCAATATCCGCCTGAAGACATACCCGAGATAGCTTTCGCGGGAAGGTCGAATGTAGGAAAATCATCACTCCTGAATCTCATCACCGGCAGAAAGGCACTGGCAAGAGTCTCGGGAAGCCCGGGTAAAACAAGGACCATAAATTTCTACAGATGTGATGACCTGTTCAGGATAGTTGATTTGCCCGGATATGGATTTGCAAAGGTAAGCAGATCCGAAAGCGAAAAGTGGGGAGCCATGATAGAAGGCTATCTCGAAAACAGAAGCAATCTGCGCAAGGTGGTACAGCTCGTAGACATAAGACATAAGCCGAGTGCGCAGGATGTGCAGATGTATGAATATCTTAAGTATTATGGCCTGGACGGTATCGTCGTTGCGACGAAAGCTGATAAGGTCGGGAGCAATCAGAAGGCAGCCTGCTTAAAGACGATAAGACAGGCGCTCGGAATGAGCAAGGAAGACAGGATAATACCGGTGTCAGCACTGAAAAAGACCGGTGACGAAGAACTGCTCGAAGTAATAACATCTCTGCTTTAGGAGACTAAGGAGGCAATATGGCAAACGAAAGAATCGGTAAGATCCTTTTCACCGAGGAACAGATAGCAAAAAGAGCTAAAGAGATCGCCGCTCAGATCGACAAGGATTTTGAGGGCGAGGAAGTCATCCTGCTCTGCACGCTTAAAGGGTCGATCCTTTGGATCGGAGATATCATGAAAAATCTTACGATCAAAACAAAGCTCGATTTCATTTCCGCAAGCAGCTATGGCGCTTCCAAGTCGAGTTCAGGCGTTGTAAAGATCAAATTCGATCCTGAGATCAACATGTACAACTCCAATATCATTGTTGTTGAAGACATAGTTGATACAGGCAACACGCTGAAATATGTGCTCGGAAAGCTCGAAGAGAGAGGCCCAAAGTGCGTAAAGGTCTGCACGATGCTTAACAAGGAAGCCCGCAGGACTGCGGATTTCCATGCAGACTATGTAGGATTTGAGATCGATGATCTCTTTGTGATCGGTTACGGACTGGATTTCGACCAGAAGTACAGGGATCTGCCATACATTTCATATCTGGAAGAGGACGACGTTGATTCACTGTAAGATATCAGAGGAATTTAATAAGAGTGATATGCGGGCACTCATAGAGTCCGGACTGAAAAAGGACCTCCATATGCATACTCGGTTCTCTGATGGTGAACTGACACCTCAGGAACTGATCGATATGCGTGTGGCGGAAGGCTATGAACTGCTTGCTATTACGGACCATGACGGAATCGGAGGATCTGTGGCCGGAGCACCGTACGCAGAGTCTCTTGGGTTGCAGTTTATATATGGAATTGAATTTGACTCAGAGGATGTGCTCGGCAAAGATCTACACATACTTGGGTATGGATTTGACCCTCATAATGAAGAATTTATGGACACGCTTATTTATGTAACAGATGAAAGAAGAAACCGGAACGAAAAATTCAGGGATTGTCTGAACAAAAGAGGATATGGAATTACGCCGGAAGAAATCTGGAATGTAAACAATGGCCGTTATGTGGGAAAGCCTACTTTTGCAACAGTTATGGTGCAGAAGGGTATAGTAAAAGATGTAAGGGAAGCATTTGATACTGTCTTTAAAGAAGCGGATCTCAAAGCCATAAAAAAAGTTACTTTATCGTCCCGGGAGGTTATCAAAGTCATTCAGAACGCAGGAGGACTTGCTGTAATGGCTCATCCGATGGAGCAGCGCCGCGCAAACGAAAGTTTTGAAGACTTCAAACCGCGGATGTACGAGATAATGGACAGAATGCGTGAGTACGGGATCGATGGCATTGAATGCTTCCATCCGTCCGCAAGTCCGGAGCAGTCGGAGCTGTTGGTTGCGTATGCTAAAGAGCATGAGCTGATGATCACCCGAGGATCGGACTTCCATTCAAAAGAGAACAGAAACTACGATATATTTCACAGACCATAGAGATTAACAGGACGCCGGCGGCGTCCTTTTTTCTTTCCGAAAAACATGAAATCCTTCAAAAAATGACCTTATTTCAACACTGAATGACCTCCTCACAAAATCGTCATAAACTGTCCGGTACATATAAATAGAATGTGTGAAGATATTTCATACAGAGGAGGCAGATTATGAGAAAGAATGAATACAGTGTCCCGAAAGCAGTTTATTACCAGTGCATCTGGCTTATAAAGGATATCGACAGACTTAGAAAGCTGGAAGCAGTCAGCAACTATGCCGCCAGAGATGATGAGCTTGTGTTCTTCATGGACGACGAAGAAGTGATCAGGGATGCGGAGGTGCTTGAAAAAGCAAAATGGAGACTCAGTTGCATAAGAAAAGCACTTATAAAGATTCCTGCGGAATACAGACAGAGCACACTGGACTGTATAAGCTATAACGTACCCTACAGCGACATGGCTCATGAGAATACCTGGCGCAAATGGAGACAGGTATTAATTTGGGAATTGGCAAAAAACCTGTTTCTGATATGATCTAACGGTGCTAAAATAAAAAATGAAATATATGATTATCGTAAAGGTGTGCCATGATATTTGAAGAAAAGACAATAAGCAGCGAAATAGTGTATGAAGGGGTTGTTTTCAACGTCCGCAAACACGTGGTTGAAACAGTAAATGGCGGAACATCCGAAAGGGACATTGTAGAACACAGCGGCGGCTCTATTCTGGTGGCGATAACCAACGAAGGTAAAGTTGTTATGGAGCGCCAGTACAGAAAAGCTTTTGAAAAAGCACTGTACGAACTCCCGGCAGGAAAGGCAGATCCGGGTGAAATACCTGAAGTTACTGCTGTGAGGGAACTGCAGGAAGAGACAGGTTATACCGCAGGTTCAGTTAAAAAAATGCTTACGTTCTATCCAACATGCGGATATTCGGCAGAAACGCTGCATATATACATCTGCAGAGATCTCGCAGCGGGTGACAAACACTGGGATGACAGTGAATGCATCGAGATTTATGAGTTTTACCCTGACGAGCTCATCGACATGATCATGAGGAATGAGATAAGGGATGCTAAGACGATAATAGGTATTCTTTTTGCGAGGCAGGCAGGAGAGATATAGGAGGGATATGAGATGCGTGAATTCATAGATTACATGAAAAACGAAAAACGTAAGGCTGCGAACACTCTCATAGCATACGAGAGGGATCTTAAAGCATTTGAAAAGTTTCTTGCCGGCCGCGGAACGGACAGCCTTGAGAAGTGCACAGACAATGATGCCATATCCTATGTCCTCCAGCTCAGCAACGAGAATAAGTCCAAACCGACAATAAACCGAAAGGTGTCGGCTCTCAGGATGTACTATGAGTATCTCATCACAAGGGGAATCATAAGCGAGAACCCATTTACCAGGATAAAGGCAATCAAGACTGACAAACGTCAGATCGATTATCTGACTATTGATGAAGCAGCAAAACTTATGGATCTGCCGGGAGATGACACCAAGGGACTTCGTGATAAAGCTTTGCTTGAGTTCATGTATGGCACCGGTGCCAGAGTCACTGAGGTGGTCAGGCTGAGATTCAGTGACATCAATCTTAGGATGAACTTCGTTACTCTCAGGGATGTTAATGACGAGAGCAGAATAGTCCCGCTTGGAAGCTATGCTTCAGCAGCAATGAAGGATTATATAGAGAAATCATATGATGTTATCAGAGGCAAGGAGCATGGCGACGATGACTTTGTGTTCGTGAATTTCAGAGGCGAGCCTCTTACCAGACAGGGTATATGGAAGATCCTTAAAGATTATGGTCAGATGCTTGGGATCGAATCGCGTATGACACCGCAGATACTTCGCGACAGTTTTGCAGTTCATATTCTGCAGAACGGAGGCGATCTGAGGACGCTTCAAGAGCTCATGGGATTCGAAGATATGTCTGTGGGCATTGCATATCTGTCGGTGATCGACATCCGCGTAAGAGAAGTATTCAGAAGCTGTCATCCGCGCGCTTAAGTCCTCGAGTCACCTGCCGACAGTATTTATACCGCGTTTTGTAAAAAAGCGCTTGCAATAACGGCTTCCTTATAGTATTCTATTATGGCTGTCGGCTTACCGGCAGCCAAAGTTATTACGGGCGGTCCTCTGGAGACGGCATAAGGTCGGTGGCTTCAAGAACGTCTTGAGAGAGAAGGAGAGAATAACGTGAATATTTTAGATCAGATCACAATGGATTACAAAAAGGATGACATTCCTGAGTTCAAGGTCGGCGACACACTCAGAGTGCACGTAAAGATCATCGAGGGTCAGAGAGAAAGAATCCAGGTCTTCGAAGGCTATGTACTCAAGAGACAGCACGGCGGCGTTAACGAGACATTTACAGTTAGAAAGCTGTCAAACGGAATCGGCGTAGAGAAGACATTCCCGCTGCACTCGCCAAAGATCGAGAAGATCGAGGTAGTCAGAAGAGGCAGAGTCAGAAGAGCTAAGCTCAACTACATGCGTCAGAGAACCGGTAAAGCAGCCAGAATCAGAAGCGCTGAATAGTGATCACCATGCATACCCGAGACCTTGTCAAGGGTATGCATTTTACTTATATTAATGACATGATAGACAACATTAACTGGTATCCGGGCCACATGAAAAAAACCCGGGAATTGATACACGATAATCTGAAAGCTGTGGACATCGTTATCGAGATAGTCGACAGCCGTATTCCTGTGTCCAGCCGCAACCCGATTATTGACGAAATAATATCAGGCAAGCCGCGCATCATAGTGCTCGGAAAGTCAGATCTCGCAGATGCTGCAGAGACTGAAGCCTGGGCTGATAAATTATCGGGCGGCAAGGGAGTCCGCCGTGTAATGGCACTTAACCTGCAGTCGGGAGATAATATTAAGAAACTGCTTAAGGCCCTCGAGACCGAACAGCAGAGAAGGAATGAGGAAAGGTCCATAAAAAGGCCGCTCCGAATCATGATAGTCGGAGTGCCTAATGTAGGTAAGTCTTCACTCATCAACCGCCTTACAGGAAAGAAATCTGCACAGACAGGGGATAAGCCGGGCGTAACAAAGGGCAAGCAGTGGCTGACTCTGTCGAACGGAATGCAGCTTCTCGATACACCGGGAATACTATGGCCGAAATTTGAAGATCCTAATGTGGGACTCAATCTCGCCTTCTGCGGAAGCATCAAGGATGACATACTCGGAGTACAGGACCTCGGCTTCGAACTTATCAGAGTACTCGGGGAAAAGTATCCGGACCTCCTCATGGAAAGATATAAGCTCGATGAGCTTTCGGAAGAGACTATAGAGAACATGGATAACATAGCCAGGAAACGGGGCTTTATAATGTCGGGTGGCAGGATAGATTATGAAAGAACCGGACGTACCGTGCTCGACGAGTTCAGGGGCGGAAAGATCGGCAGGATCACATTAGAAAAAGTAAAGTAAACTTTACGGTAAAGAAAACTTTACATATATTCAAAATGACAAAGCAGGAAAGACTGGAAAGAGACATAGCAAAACTGGCTGAGATGAAAGCCCATGAGGATGAACTCAGGGCTGCGGGCTACAGATATATTGCCGGAATTGATGAGGTCGGAAGAGGGCCTCTCGCCGGACCGGTCTATGCTGCCTGCGTTATTCTTCCTGAGGATTTCGATGTCACCGGCATCAACGATTCAAAGAAACTATCAGCTAAGAAGCGTGAAGAGCTCTCTTACATCATAAAGGAGAGGGCAGTTGCCTGGGGAATAGGCATCGCAGACAACAACGAAATAGATGAGCTCAATATACTTGAGGCTACAAAGACCGCCATGAAAAGGGCAATAGCTGCTGTAAGGGACATGCTTTCAGAGAAGGGACTCCTGACTGCTGGCAGTGAGGCTCATGCGCGGGATATGCTTCTGATCGATGCAGTTAAACTCGATGCAGGTATGCCAAGCGAATCGATCATAAAGGGAGATGAAAAGTGCCTTTGTATAGCGGCAGCTTCAATAGTCGCCAAGGTAGCCAGAGATTTCTTTATGACTGAGATGGATAGGGTCTATCCTGGCTATGATTTCGCCGGGAATAAGGGATACGGAACAGCTAAACATTACGAAGGCCTGAGAACTCTTGGGAAGACTCCAATCCACAGAAAAACATTCCTCAGGAAGTTTGACGATAATCCTGAAACAGGTCACAGACCGGCAAAAAAAGATGAAAGCGGCAGGGAGGCCTCAGAGATGGCGAAAAAGGTATATGCAGTAAGAAAGGGCAGAACGACCGGTTTGTTCATGAGCTGGGACGACTGTAAGGCACAGGTAGACGGATTTGCCGGCGCTGAGTATAAGAGCTTTGCGGATCCTGCTGAGGCTATGGCTTATCTTGGCCTTGCCGGTGGATCTGAACCTGCAGCAGACAAGTTTCCTGAAGGTGTCAGGGCATATGTCGATGGCAGCTATGACAGCTCGAGCGGCAGATTCTCATGCGGAGTCGTGATTGTTGAGACTGACAATGCCGGTAACAGTGAAACGACCGAGCTGAATGCGGCTTTTGATGACGCAGATGCAGCGCAGCAGAGAAACGTTGCGGGGGAGATAATGGGCTCGAAACTCGCGATCGATCACTGCATCGCGAACGGTATCAGGTCTGTCGAGATATACCACGACTATGAGGGCATCGGAGCCTGGGCAGACAGACGATGGAAGGCAAACAACCCGCTGACTCAGGGATACAGAGACTTTGTCGCAGAGGCCAGAAAGACCATCGATATTACATTCGTAAAGGTCAGGGCTCATGCCGGAAACAAGTATAATGAGCTTGCCGACAAGCTGGCAAAGAAGGCTCTTTCAGAATAGTTAAAATTAGGGGTAGAAATCTGCGCTGTTTTCCGCTACAATAGTGAACAGCGACACGGTCCATTAGCTCAGTTGGGAGAGCGACAGGGTGACAACCTGTAGGTCATTGGTTCAAGTCCAATATGGGCCACCAGACAAAAAAGCACTGATAAACAGTGCTTTTTTGTTGTTTATGCTAAATATGTACCGCCCTTTTTGTTGAGATACTGATAAAATGCGGGTATAATAGACGGCGTATAATAAAAAAGAGAGTGGAAAATGTTCAGAAACGATTTTAACAAGACATCCGACGGAGCTGCCGCGAAGGCAGCATTCATGAATAGGGATCCGCTGGCATACTTCGTAGTATCGATGCTTGCCGGCGCTTACATCGGGATCGGTGTGCTGCTGGCCTTTACGTCGGGCGGACTTCTGACAGGACTTCCTTATGCCAGGATAGTGATGGGGCTGACTTTCGGAGTTGCCCTGAGCCTCGTAGTCATGGCCGGAGCTGAGCTCTTTACAGGCAACAACCTTGCCATGGCAGCAGGTCTGCTTGATAAAAAGGTCACATGGAAGGATGCTCTTAAACTGTGGTGTATATGCTGGATCGGTAATCTTGCAGGCGGGATGCTGCTTGCGTTGATCTATCATCTGACAGGTCTCTGCACAGGACCTGTAGCAGAATTCATGGTATCCGCAGCAGGCGCAAAAATGGGAGCAGGAGCAGTCGCGCTCTTTGCGAGAGGTATTCTGTGCAATTTCCTCGTGTGTCTTGCAGTCTGGTGCGCAGGCAGGGCGGCTTCAGATTCGGGCAAACTTATAATGATATTCTGGTGTCTCTTTGCGTTCATCACTACAGGATTCGAACACAGCATAGCTAATATGACCCTGTTTACAGTAGCGCTCCTCCAGCCTGTTCATGAGGCTGTCAGCATAGGGGGCTTCTTCTATAATTTGATAGTAGTTACTTTAGGGAATCTGGCCGGCGGAGCACTGTTTGTTGCGGTGCCGTACTATATCGCCGGCAGGAGAGATAAATAAAGAAAGGGAGAGGAAAATGAACTTCATCTTTATTTCACCGAATTTTCCGCACACTTACTGGCAGTTCTGCGACAGGCTCAAAAGGAACGGCATAAATGTGCTCGGAATAGGCGATGCACCGTACGAAATGCTTGAGGAACCTCTGAAGGCTGCTCTGACAGAGTACTATAAGGTCGACAACATGGAAAACTACGATTCCATGTACCGTGCAGTTGCATTTCTGGCGTTCAAGTACGGAAAGATCGACTGGCTCGAATCAAACACAGAGTACTGGCTGGAACAGGATGCAAAACTGAGAAAGGACTTCAATATCGGTTCAGGTGTCCAGCCTGAGGAGCTCGCAATGTGGAAGAGCAAGTCTGCCATGAAGCCTTTCTATAAGAAAGCAGGTGTTCCGACTGCACGCAATCATAAGGTAACCACTATTGAAGCGGCGCGAGAGTTTCTTGATGAGATCGGCGGCTTTCCGGTAATAGTAAAGCCGGATATCGGAGTAGGAGCTGCAGATACATGGAAGCTCGAGAACGATGCTGATCTTGAATGGTTCTATAACAACCTTCCGCAGCACCCTTATGTAATGGAAGAATTTGTATACGGATATATCTATTCGTATGATGCCATCGTGAACGCTCAGGGGGAAGTGCTCTTTGAAAGCTCCAACTGGTTCCCGCCATCAATAGCAGATCTGGTGAACAAGGGGCTTGAGCTTACATATTACACGACTCCTGAGGTGCCTGCACAGCTCCGTGATTACGGACGTGCTACTATAAAAGCATTCAAGGTAAGAAGCAGATTTGTCCACTTCGAATTCTTCCGCCTCACACAGGCCAGAAAGAATCTGGGTGAAGTAGGGGACTTCGTAGGACTCGAGGTCAATATGAGACCTGCGGGCGGATATACTCCGGATATGATGGACTATGCTCATAATACAGACGTGTATGAGATATGGGCTGAAATGGTAGCATACAATGAGCGCCGTCTGCCTGATATCGGAGGAGACCAGTACTGTGCTTATGCATCAAGGAAAGACATCCATCAGTATAAGCACAGCCATGAAGAGGTGCTGCAGAAATACGGACACTGCATGAAGATGTGCGAGCGCATGCCTGATGTGCTGTCCGGAGCTATGGGCAATCAGTTCTACACTGCCGTATTCAAGACTTTTGATGAGGTAGAAGAATTCAATAGTTTCATACTGGAACGTGCATAAACAAGATAAAGAAAAAACAATATAAAAGATAAAGGGGAAAAGAATGAACGATTATTACAAGAAAGAATACAGCTGGATAATGGACAGAGAAATGGAGCATGCGATTTTCGGTGACAGCGGCAGGCTCTGTGTGGCATTCGGACCACAGAACGGACATACATATGATTTCCGCAACTTCGGAATGATCGATACTATAGCTCCGTGGATCGAGGCAGGCAAGCTGAGAGTACTCTGCGTTGACAGCATTGATGAAGAGACATGGTCTGCAGAGGGAAGGAACGAGCGCGAAAGACTCGAGCTTCAGGAGAGATGGTTCCGTTATGTAACAGACGAACTCGTGCCTCAGTATCTCGGAGATGAGCGCGCGATCACAACAGGCTGCAGCATGGGTGCTACCCACGCCATGAACTTCTTCTGCCGCCGCCCGGATCTATTCGGAGGCGTTATTGCACTGAGCGGTCTGTTTGACACTAACTATTTCTTCCATGAATACAAAGACGATCTGACATACGCGAATTCTCCGATTGAATTCATTCCTAACATGCCTGAGCACCATCCGTGGATGGATCTGTACAGACAGAGCAGCATCATCTTCTGCTGCGGACAGGGAGCATGGGAAGATGAGATGAGAGTGGATCTTCAGAAGCTGCATGAAGCGTTTGAAATGAAGGGCATACCTCACTGGGCAGATTATTGGGGTTATGATGTAAACCATGACTGGCCTTGGTGGAGAAAGCAGCTTCCGTACTTCATGAGCAACATCCTTGGTCAACCGTAAAAATTCAGCGCCTCCGGGCGCTTTTTTTATTTCAAAAATGTATTGACAACAGTGCGATGTGCGAGTATATTATGTCTTGTGATTAGCACTCTCGCTCGATGAGTGCTAACAAAACAAAAATAATTCAGGGAGGCAAGACATGGATCTGAGCGAAAGACAATTACAGATACTGCAGGCGATCATAACAGATTATGTAGAGAACGCCGAGCCGGTCGGTTCGAGATCGATCGCAAAGAAATATGACCTTGGTGTCAGCCCTGCGACTATACGAAATGAGATGTCCGATCTTGAGGAAATGGGTTATCTTACTCATCCTCATACATCGGCGGGCAGAGTTCCTTCAGACAAGGCATACAGATTGTATGTAAACAATCTGATGAAGAAGAAGAACCTCAGCGCAAAGGACAAGCGCATGATCAATGACAGACTGTCTGCGAGCAGAGATGAGTTCGACAGGACTATCAGGCACGCTGCTGAGCTTCTTTCAGAGATCACACATCTGGCATCGTTTGCGATGACGCCTGCCACCAATGAAGAAACGATCAGCTTTATAAAACTCCTGCCTGTAGACGAACGCACACTTATCCTCATGATAGTGAGCGAAGGCGGACAGGTAACGAATACTACCCTGAGACTTACTGTACCGTACACTCAGGAAGCACTCGACCTTCTCAGCAAAAACATGACTGTCAGTTACAAGGGCCGTACACTCGATGATGTTCTCAAGGGTGAGATCATCCACGACGTAGGTTCAGACATTGAGGCTATGAGTGCGCTGAGGGGCAGCGTGATGCCGAGTTTCCTCAGGACACTCGAGGACATGCTTAATGTAAATCTGTATATGGAGGGCATGACAAACATCTTCAATCTGCCTGAGTATACCAGCATAGACCGCGCCAGAGACTTTATGGAACTCTTCGCACGCAAGGACTGGTTCACGCAGAAGATGCTTGCAAGAGCTGACGGAGTTGTTGTAACCATAGGTGACGAGAATGACACCATGAAGGACTGCACGCTGATAACAGCGTCATACCATGTGGATGGGAAGCTGGTCGGCAAGATCGGAGTCATAGGACCGACCAGGATGAAATATGACGAAATCACATCTATCATGGAATATCTCACTAATAACTTAAGTGAGAGCTTCAGGCTTACGGACAGTACCGGGGACGGTAACGCCGGTGATGAGAAGCAGAAGAAATAAAACCAATAACATCATGAAAGGAAATATTACTGATGTCAGAAGACAAGAAAAAGCAGATCCCGATCGAAGAAGGCGCGGATGAAGCTGAAGAAGCAAAGGCTGAGGAAGCTGAAGAGAAGGCTGAAGGCGAAGCTTCTGAAGAAGCCGGGGCGGAAAAGGAAGAAGAGGCAAAGAAAGCAGAAGAGGAAGCCAAGAAGGCTGAGGAGGCCGAATCCGAGCGCTATATGAGGCTGATGGCTGAGTTCCAGAACTTCAAAAGAAGAGCCGCAAAGGAAAAATCGGATATTCACGCATATGCTAATGAAAAGATAGTCGGAGATCTGCTTCCGGTACTCGACAATTTTGAAAGAGCACTTGATACAGAGACAGAAGACGAGGGTTATGCAAAGGGCATGCAGCTGATATTCGAACAGCTGAAGACGGCACTTAACAATGCAGGCCTTGAAGAGATAAAAGCGATGGATGAAGAATTTGACCCTAACGTTCATAACGCGGTCATGACAGAAACCATCGAGGAAAAAGAAGACGGCACCATAACAAAAGTCCTGCAGAAAGGATACAAGCTGAAAGACAAAGTCGTAAGGCCATCGATGGTAGCAGTCAACAAGAAATAATGTTAATAAACCTATTTGATTACAGGAGGAAATAAAATGAGCAAAGTTATAGGAATCGATCTTGGCACCACCAACAGCTGCGTTGCAGTACTTGAAGGCGGAGAGCCTACAGTTATTACAAACGCTGAAGGAATGAGAACAACACCTTCGGTAGTATCTTTCACAAAGAGCGGCGAGAGACTCGTCGGCGAAACAGCAAAGAGAATCGCTCTCACAGAGCCAGAGGGCACAGTAGCTTCCATCAAGAGGCACATGGGTGAAAACTACACGGTAAATCTTCGCGGAAGAGACTATACACCACAGGAAATCTCCGCAATGATCCTTCAGAAGCTGAAGGCTGATGCTGAGGCATATCTCGGAGAAAAGGTTACAGAAGCTGTAATCACAGTTCCGGCTTACTTCAGCGATGCTCAGAAGCAGGCTACAAAGGATGCAGGCAAGATCGCAGGTCTCGAAGTAAAGAGAATCATAAATGAGCCTACAGCGGCTTCACTTGCATACGGACTCGATAAGGATACAGGAAGCCACAAGATCCTGGTCTACGACCTGGGCGGCGGCACATTCGATGTATCTGTACTTGAGCTCGGCGACGGAGTATTTGAAGTACTTGCTACAAACGGTGATACACACCTCGGCGGAGATGACTTCGACAACGCACTGATGAACTTCCTCGCAGACAGTTTCCAGAAGGAGAACGGAATCGATCTCAGACAGGACAAGATGGCTCTCCAGAGACTCAAAGAGGCTGCAGAAAAGGCAAAGAAGGAACTCTCGACAGCACAGACCACAAAGGTCAACCTTCCGTTCATCGCTGCAAACGCATCGGGTCCGCTCCACATGGATATGGACGTAACAAGAGCAAGATTTGAGCAGCTGACAAAGAACCTCGTTGACAGGACCATCGAGCCTATGCACAAGGCTATGAAGGACGCAGGTGTTACTTCTGCTGACCTCGAGAAGGTCATCCTTGTAGGAGGATCCACAAGAATCCCTGCTGTTCAGGAAGCAGTGAAAAACGTAACTGGCAAGGAGCCGTTCAAGGGTATCAACCCTGACGAGTGCGTAGCTATCGGAGCTGCTATCCAGGCCGGAGTACTTACAGGTGAAGTAAACGACATCCTGCTCCTCGACGTTACACCTCTGTCACTGTCCATCGAGACACTCGGCGGAGTTGCTACAAAACTCATCGAGAGAAATACTACAATTCCTACAAAGAAGAGCCAGATCTTCTCAACCGCAGCAGACAACCAGACTGCAGTTGACATCCACGTAATGCAGGGTGAGAGAGAAATGGCTGCCGGCAACATCACACTCGGCAGATTCCAGCTCACAGGCATTGCTCCGGCTCCTCGCGGAATCCCTCAGATCGAGGTTACATTCGATATCGACGCTAACGGTATCGTAAATGTAAGTGCTAAGGATATGGCTACAGGAAAAGAGCAGAAGATTACCATTACTTCTTCGACAAAGCTGTCCGATGAAGAGATCAATGCAAAGATCAAGGAAGCTGAGCAGTTCGCAGAGCAGGACAAGAAGCAGAAAGAGACAGTTGAGACAAAGAATCAGTCCGAAGGAATGATCTTCGAAATCGAGAAGCAGCTCAAGGAACTCGGCGACAAGGTTACAGATTCCGAGAAGGCGGCAGTAGAGGCAGCAAAGGAAGAGCTCCAGAAGGCAGTCGACGCAGGCAATGTTGATGACATGAAGGCAAAGATGGAAGCACTCACCAATGCATTCTATCCGATTTCTACAAGAATCTATCAGGAAGCTCAGGCTGCACAGCAGGGAGCTACAGGCGGACAGGGCTTCGACCCTAACAACATGGGTGGATTCAACCCTAATATGGGCGGAGCAGGATTCAACCCTGGCAACATGGGCGGAAACTCGGCTCCTAACGATGGAACCGTAGATGCTGACTACGAAGTAGTTGACGACTAAGATCAAAAATAAAACTCAAGAGCGGGGGTCATACTCCCGCAAATGAGTTTTTGAAGATCGCAATAAACTAAGAAAGGTAATTACCTATATGGCAGATAAAAGGGATTATTACGAGGTCCTCGGGGTCAATAAGGGATCATCGGATGCTGAGATAAAGAAGGCTTATCATAAGCTTGCCATGAAGTATCACCCTGATAAAAATCCCGGTGACAAAGAGGCAGAGGAGAAGTTCAAGGAAGTCAACGAGGCTTACGAAGTTCTCTCGGATCCCGACAAAAAGGACAAATATGACAGATTCGGATTTGCGGGTGTAGATCCGAACTTCGGAGCAGGCCAGGGCGGATTCGGCGGATTCGGCGGATTCGGCAACTTCGGAGGAGGCTTTGGCGGAGCCGGAATGAATTTCGAGGACATATTCGATATGTTCGGAGGAATGGGCGGAGCCAGAAGATCCTCCAGAAGAGGCGGTCCGCAGAAGGGCAGAGATCTTCAGAAGACTATCACTATCGACTTTACTGACGCACTCTTCGGATGCAGCAAGCAGATCGAGATTTCAAAGAACGTCAAATGCAAGACCTGCGGCGGAACCGGAGCAAAACCTGGTACCGGGAAAAAGACCTGCGATCAGTGCGGAGGAAGCGGTCAGATCTCACAGGTCAGCAACACTGCTTTCGGAAGGTTCCAGAATATTACGACCTGTCCGAAGTGCGGCGGAACCGGACAGATGATAGAGAATCCATGTACAGACTGCGGCGGATCCGGAGTCAACCGCAAGACCGTAAAAATCAAAGTCGACATTCCTGCGGGAGTTGATACCGACAGCATCGTGACTGTCAGAGGTCAGGGCGAGCCGGGACTCAACGGCGGACCTGACGGTGATCTCTACATCGTTGTGAATGTGAGACCGCACAGCACTTATAAGAGAAGAGGAGATGATCTTTATCTCGAAATGCCTATCACCTTTGATACGGCAGCTCTTGGCGGAAAAGTGCAGGTGCCGGGGTTCGGTGAGAGTTACAGTTACACCATCACTCCAGGCACACAGACCGGATCTTCGTTCAGACTAAAGGGAAAAGGCGTGCCTAATGTAAGAACAGGCCGTAAAGGAGACCTTTATGTGAAGGTGGTGGTTGAAGTACCGACACATCTGAACCGCAAGGAGAAAAAGGCCATCGAGGAGATGGCTCAGAAGATCGGAAACGAATCATATCCAAAAAAGGAAAGATTCAGCAAGCTGAAATTCTGAGTGAAATAACAATTACAGAAGAGGCGCATCGCAATTCTCTGTGATGCGCCATTCTTATATCAAAAAAGGGTTAAAAAGGAGCAAAAATGATAGTAGTACCTGTATATAACATGATACTCGCGCCTGACGCGAATATATATTTCAACATTAATCAGGTGCGAAGGAACGCGGGAGACAAAGGACTCGCAGTAGGAGAGAGAGTGGTCCTAATTGTAGCAAGAGATAATGAGAGCTACAGGGATCTGACTCCGGAAAGTTTCTACCCGATAGGGATATCCGGAGAAATAAAAGAAATAAACCATCAGGGTTATGTTGTTATTCATACCAGTTACCGTGTCGATGTGGACAACATCGAAATAGGAGCGGATGAGTCCATAAGACTCACTATGACCAGAAGAAGTGACATAGACGATATGAGCAGAAGCGTTGAGAAGGAAAAGCTTGACGGCATGCTTGCAGAGATGCGCAGGTTCGCGTCCGGCTTCGAGTGGGCTGATTCGGCAGAATACTGGCTCAAGCAGATCGATTCTCTCGAAAGGGCTGCATGCGTCATGTCGCCATGGATGGATATCTCGAATGCGGAAAGATACGCTATACTTGCCGAGGACAGCCGCATAAAAAGAGCTGAGCTCATTGAGGAGGCGCTGTACGGCTTCATGGAAGTAGGCCGTATAACCAATGAGGCGATGACTTCGCAGCAGGAAGAGCATCAGAAGATGTACCGTGAGCAGGCCATCAAGCGTCAGATGGAGCATCTGCAAAAGGAACTCGATGAGATGCATCCTGAAAATATAACAGATATACGGAAATTCGAGCAGAAGATCGCTGAGTCGGGCATGAACGAGACTGCGAGGAAGGAGGCTGAAAAAGTCCTCAACCGTCTGAAGCAAGAGGGAAACCAGAGCGCAGAATCCGGGATGCTGTACGATTATCTTGATTTTGTGACAGGACTTTCATGGAAAAAAGAAGAGGCGACATATATAGATCTTGACAATGCACGTAAGGTGCTTGATGAAGATCACTATGGCCTTAATAAGGTAAAGGACCGCATAATACAGCAGATAGCGGTCATGGATCTCAAGAAAGAGCAGTCGGGATCGATCCTGCTCTTCGTGGGTGCGCCGGGAACAGGCAAGACCAGTATCGGAAAGAGCATCGCAAGGGCTCTCGGGCGTGAATACGTGAGGGTGAGCCTGGGCGGTATCCACGATGAATCAGATATCCGCGGACACCGCAGAACGTACATAGGCGCGATGCCGGGCCGCATAATGGACGGTATCCATAAGAGCGGCGTGTCAAATCCGGTAATGGTACTTGATGAGGTAGATAAGCTTTCAGCGTCATATCACGGAAGTCCGGCAAGCGCTCTTCTGGAGGTACTTGACCCTGAGCAGAACAATACGTTCACAGATCACTATATGAACGTCCCGTACGATCTTTCAGATGTGATGTTCATATGCACTGCAAACACGACAGATACCATACCGGAGCCGCTTCTGAACCGCATGGAGGTCATACAATTCAGTGGATATACTCCTATAGAGAAGCTTTCCATCGCACGTGATCACCTCGTTCCTAAGTCGATGGAAGCCATGGGTATCGATACGCAGAAAATGGAGATCACTGATGAAGCGCTCAGAAAGATAATTTCGGACTACACGATGGAAGCCGGAGTGCGCGGACTCAGAAAGCGTATAGACACCCTTTGCCGCGTTCTGGCTGTGAAAATTGCAGGTGAACCTGACCGTAGGGTGACTGTCACGCCGGATGTAGTTGATGAGGAAATCGACGCAAGACCTGTGCAGCACAGCAAGATACTTCCTGAACCGAAAGCAGGAGTGGTAACGGGACTGGCCTGGACACCTGTAGGAGGAGAGATACTTTATATCGAGACGATGTTCACTAAAGGCAAGGGCGAGATCATCATAACAGGCCAGCTTGGTGATGTTATGAAAGAATCGGCAAGGATCGCGGTAAGCCTTGTAAAAACTCTTTTCCCGGATAAGGCTTCAAAGTTCAGCGAGAACGATCTGCACATACATGTGCCTGAAGGAGCGGTGCCAAAGGACGGCCCATCTGCAGGAATCGCCCTGACCACTGCGCTTTCGTCACTTGTGACGGGATGCATTGTTGATCCTCATATAGCAATGACGGGAGAGGTAGCCCTGAGAGGTGCTGTAACACCAATAGGAGGCCTTCCTGAAAAGCTTATGGCTGCCGAAAGGGCAGGTATCACAAAAGTATTCATACCTGAAGAAAACGAGTACGATCTCAAGGATGTTGCTGACGAGGTCAAGGAAAAGATCGATATCAGAACGGTCTCAAAGGTCGGAGAAGTACTTATGGCAGTCGGGATACTTTCCGCAGAGGGAAAACCGGCATAAATAACGGACAGAAAACAGTAAAAACCGGTGCGTGTAAAGCGCACCGGTTATATTTACGATAATATTATACAGGTAGAACAGACTATTTGCCGTATTTTTCAATAAGACGCTTGAATCCTGGCATGGAATTCTTGATTGTTTCATTGGATACACAGTATGCAAGCCTCAGATATCCCGGGCAGCCGAAGCCTGTACCAGGAACAATAAGGATGTTCTCCTCAAGTTTAGCAGCTTCACTGAATGCCATGTCATCCCCATTTGGAGCCTTCATGAACAGGTAGAATGCTCCGTCAGGTTTAGCGCATTCATAACCCATCTCTGTCAGACCATTGTAGAGGTCGTTTCTGTTCTCGTCATAAGCTACAAGGTCCGGCATGCAGTCAACGCATTCCTGCACGACTCTCTGGATGAGTGTAGGAGGGCAGACAGAACCGATCTCTCTTGCTGCACCGGCAACTGCACTGAGAACACCGTGCTGATTGTGGCATTTGGCAGGAACATATACATATCCTATACGTTCACCAGGAAGTGACAGACTCTTGGACCATGAGTAGCAAACGATAGTGTTGTCGTATACTTCAGGGATAAATGTGACTACTGCATCGCCGTAAACGAGTTCTCTGTACGGTTCGTCAGCGATGATATAGATAGGATGACCGTATTTTACCTCTTTTCTTTTGAGGACTGCTGAGATCTTCTCGAGGGTCTCCTTCGTATATACTACTCCGGAAGGGTTGTTCGGAGAGTTTATTACTATAGCCACGGTGTCGTGGTTGATTGTTTCTTCGAGGGCCTCCAGGTTTATCTGGAAATCCGGAATATCAGGATCAACTCTTCTTACCTTGCCGCCGCCGGCCTTGAAGAATACGTTGTACTCCGGGAAATAAGGTGCAATAACAACGAAGTTGTCATCAGGTTTGGTTGTGAGCGCGCATGCTACAGAAACAAGAGCAGGTGCACATCCGCATGTCATGAAGAGTTCACTTGCCTGAGCGTTAGTATTGAATCTTTCTCTCAGATTTGCCGCGATGGCTTCTCTTGTGCTCTCAAATCCCGGAGCCATTGAATAGCCGTGCAGCAGGATGGAACTTTCTTCATCAACGAGCTTCTTTATGGTGTCGTTAACCTTTTTAGGAGCAGGTATACTCGGATTGCCCAGCGAATAATCGTAGACCTTGTCTCTGCCGAGTTTCTTTGCCTGCTCCAGTCCGTAGGCGAAGAGTTCGCGGATGATGCTTGGCGCGGTGCCATAGCCATAATATTTTTCATTAACCATAGCTGTTCTCCTTTATATAACGTTTATTTTATGTTTAAGGCCAGGATAACCTTTACATCACTGTTATTATTTTATCACAAAGCATTGTACCTGAATGTATTTATTTCGGCATGAGTTGCGTTATGCTAAAATGAGATGTCAGAACAGAGATCGTGAAAGGAAAAGGAGAAAAAATGATATTCGGACACGATAAAGTGGAGATACTGCATCTGCCGACGCCTCTGGAGCGTCTTAACAACGTATCGGAGGATCTGGGCATTAATGTATATTGTAAAAGAGATGACCTGACAAATCTCGCAACCGGAGGCAATAAGCTCCGTAAGCTGGAGTACTTCCTGAAAGATGCTCAGGATAAAGGTGCTACGATGCTTATTACCGAAGGCGGTGCCCAGACCAATCACGGCAGACTTACTGCCGCTGTGGCTGCAAAATTCGGTCTTAAATGCGCAATCATCACTGAGGACAGGTATCCGGGTGAAATCAGCGCTAATCTGCTTCTGGACGGAATGCTGGGCTGTCCGGTCTACTTCGTGAAGGATATGGAGACAGGCAGACAGGCTGTCATAGACAAGTATACGGCCGGGGGTGAAAAAGTTTATTATGTCCCGATGGGCGGATCCAATGAGATAGGAATGCTCGGATATGTAGAGTGCGCTATGGAACTTGACAGGCAGGCAAGGGAACTGGGCATCGGTGATGCGTCAGTATATGTTACTGTCGGAAGCATGGGCACGTATCTCGGAATGCTGATCGGGCTGAAGGAGTGCGGGTCCGGTCTCAATCTTGTTGGCATCAATGTTCTGCCATATGCTGAAGATGCATCAGATGAGGCGGGCAACGAGAAAGCACTCCGCGAAGCTCTATGCGAGTATTATAAAAGAGCATGCGATTTCTTCCCGGAATACAGCGGAAGCTGGAACATAACGCCTGAAGACTTCAGCATCATTACACATTACATCCATGGTGCATATAACAATGCCGTAGATGAAGTGCGCGATGTTATGTATTATCTTGCCCGCAAGGAAGCGATAATTATTGATCCGTGCTACACAGGCAAGACCTTCGAGGCTGTTGTTGACAGAGCGCGAAACGGGAGTATCGAAAAAGGCTCTGATGTAATATTCATGCATACCGGAGGTCTTCCGGGGATCTATACCAGGCATCACAGAGCAGAACTCGAGCGCGAGCTCATGCCATACATGCATATTGATGAGTTTTAGAGGTGCGCCAATTGGCAGATAAAGAAGTAAAAAACGAGATAAAAAAGAAGGACATAAAGCGCGTAAAGAAGAAACGCTCATACATATTAATGGTGCGGATGATAACAGCTGTTGTTCTTACGCTGCTCGTGCTGGTGGGGATCCTTAAGCTGGCTCTGTACATAGGCGGTATCTCACGCATAAAGCTAAATGATGAAGGCCTGACACATTCTGACCGTTTTAAAGAATGTGTGCTGGTACACGGTATAGATGTATCAGAGCATAAGAACAAAATAAAGTGGAAAAAGGTGAAGTCGAGCGGAGCCGATTTTGCATTCATCCGTGCAGGATACAGGAGTGCCGAGAGCGGAGAACTCAATGAAGACGCAAACTTCAGGACTAACATGAAGAAGTCGAATAAAGCCGGCGTCATGTGCGGAGCTTATTTCTTCTCACAGGCATTGAACGAGGCCGAAGCAGTTGAGGAGGCGGAATACCTTCTTAAGCTTGTCAAACGATACGACATAGAAATGCCGCTTGTTATCGACTACGAACTATACAACGGAGGCAGACTGCAGCAGAAGGTGGAAGCAGGGGAAATGCCTGCGTCGTCGATGTACCATGATGTAGTACTCGCGTTCTGCCGCAGGGTTGAGGAAGCCGGCTACGAATCTGCAGTTTACGCTAATTACGATATGCTCACAAATTACATGGATTCGACCCTGCTCGATGATGAAGCGGTCATCTGGGCTGCACAATACGGCGGCTCCTGTGACGTCAGGGGTAATTACCGTTACTGGCAGTGCGCAGAGGACTCGGCTGTCGGCGGTATCGATGGTAATGTGGATCACGATATATGGTACATTGAGCCTGATAAAGTATACAGTACAGCTGCAAAGGGGAAAAAGAACCCGACATCGATAGGCAAATGCAAAATAGACTTTGAGGAGAGCAGCTGCAAGCTGAAAAACCACAAGGCGAGTCCTGAGGTGACTGTAACCTGCGAGGACAAAAAACTTCGCAAAGGCAAAGACTATATACTGTCTTTTGTAAAGAATACCGAGTCCGGCATCGGTTATGCCATTGTACGCGGCAAAGGCAAATATAAAGACTGGATAGCAGTACCGTTTACGATAGAATAAAAGATCGGAGAAAAAGCATGAAATTCGTCAGCTGGAACGTCAATGGCTTCAGAGCCGTTCTGAAAAAAGGATTTGAGGAGATATTCAATGACCTGGATGCGGACTTCTTCTGCCTGCAGGAGACCAAAATGCAGGAAGGTCAGGCCGATTTTCATCCTGAAGGTTATTTTGAATATTACAACTGTGCCGTGAAGAAAGGTTACTCGGGCACCGCGGTTTTCGTGAAGGAATCAGCCGGTGAACCTCTTTCGGTCGCATATGGAATAAAAGGAGAACACGATGACGAGGGCAGGGTCATCACTCTGGAATATCCTGAGTTCTATCTCATCTGCTGCTATGTGCCAAACGCACAGGACGGTCTTGCCCGGATCGGCTACAGGTGCGAGTTCGAAGATGCAATGAGAGAGTACATGAGAGAACTTGACAGCATAAAGCCTGTCATCTACTGCGGAGACCTCAATGTAGCTCATAATGAGATAGATCTTAAGAATCCTGGCCCAAACAGGGGAAATGCCGGTTTTTCAGATGAGGAGCGCGGTAAAATGACAGAACTTCTCGGCGCGGGTTTCACTGACACTTTCCGCTATCTTTATCCTGATACGGTGACTTATTCCTGGTGGTCATATCGTATGAAAGCAAGGGAAAGGAACGCAGGGTGGCGCATAGACTATTTCATAATTTCGGACCGCCTGACGGACAGACTTAAGGATGCAGTAATACTTACAGATATATACGGCAGCGATCATTGTCCGGTATCTGTGATAATGGATATTTAGTGCAGATATCAAGCACCCATAAATAAAAGAGGTGTCAGAATGCATAAGTTTATAACACATGACGGGCATAAAATATCAATAGACCTGGATCCCAAAAACAAAGAGCTCATCAGTCTTCTCACAGACATAATACCGAGACTGTCTTATGATGAGATCCTCGAAGGAGAGCTGGAAAAAAGACTGAAAAACACCGACTTCGGATCGGTTAAACTATCCTCTGCTGATGATGTAAAACAGCTGATTTTCAGCCTGGCAATGTTCAACACAATATCAAAACCGCCGGGGTTTTAGCGTATAAATCAAGGCAGCAAAAATTTTTCTGTTTATCTGAATTTTTTGCTTGTATTATAAAATGCTATGTCATATAATACGCGTTGCGAATTAATGCATTAAAAATGAAAGTGGGGTATAAATAATGGCAAACATTAAGTCCGCAAAGAAAAGAATCAAGGTTATCGACAAGAAGACAGCACGCAACATCAGAGTAAAGAACCACATCAAGGAAGCTGAGAAGGCATTCCTCGCAGCGGTTGAATCCGGTGATGCAGAAGCAGCAAAGGCAGCATTCCAGCACGCTGAGAAGAAGCTGATGCAGGCAGCTGCAAAGGGTACATTCCACAAGAACGCAGTATCCCGTAAGATTTCCAGATTCGAGAAGAAGCTCAACGCGCTCAGCGCAAAGTAATTCTCACCCGTCCCCACATAGCGTATAAGTTAAATGCGCCTTCAGCCGGAGTGTCTCCCGGCTGTTTTTTTACGCTCAAATACGGGTAAACCCTCGTAAAAAGACCGATTTTTCTTTATAATTAAATGGATAATGTTCTAAAAGGAATAGGAAAAAAATGAGTTATCTGGACAATATTAGAAATTTCAGCATAATCGCCCATATCGATCACGGCAAGTCGACTCTGGCTGACCGTCTTATTGAGAAGACGGGACTGGTCGAGGCCCGCGACATGAAGGAGCAGTATCTTGATAATATGGATATTGAGCGTGAGCGCGGCATCACGATCAAGCTCCAGACTACCCGCCTTCAATACAAAGCTAAGGACGGCAAGGAGTATATCCTCAACCTTATCGACACTCCGGGTCATGTGGACTTTAATTACGAAGTTTCACGCTCACTCGCTGCATGTGACGGCGCAGTGCTTGTAGTGGATGCTACCCAGGGCGTTGAAGCGCAGACGCTCGGAAATGTATATCTCGCTCTGGATGAGGATCTGGAGATCCTTCCGGTGCTTAACAAGATGGATCTTGATTCCGCGCGTCCTGACGATGCGAGAGCCGAGATCGAAGACATAATAGGGCTCGATGCATCAGAGGCTCCGGAGATATCCGCAAAGACGGGTATGGGTATCGATGAAATGCTCGAGAAGCTGATCGAGGTGATCCCGCCTCCGCAGGGCGACCCGGACGGCAAGCTGAAAGCGCTTATTTTTGACTCATACTATGACAGTTACAAGGGTGTCATCATTTATACCCGTATCTTTGACGGAAGAGTCAAAAGGGGCGACACGATACGCATGATGAATACCGGCAAGAACTACGAGGTCACTGAGGTAGGTTACTGCATACCGGGCACTGTCCCTGCCGACGAACTCAAAGCCGGCGAGGTAGGCTACATATGCGGAAGCATCAAACAGGTGGCTGACGCGCGTGTCGGCGATACCATCACACTTGCGAATGCTCCGGCAGATGCGCCTCTGAAAGGATATAAAAAGGCGCAGTCAATGGTTTACTGCGGAATATTCCCGGCTGAAGGCGAGAAATATGAGAATGTAAAGGATGCTCTGGAGAAACTTCAGGTCAACGACGCGGCGTTCAACTTTGAACCGGAGAACTCCGCGGCTCTCGGCTATGGATACAGATGTGGTTTTCTGGGATTGCTTCACATGGATGTAATAACGGAAAGACTTGCAAGAGAATTTGACCTCGACGTTATCACGACCCTGCCATCGGTAGTTTATAAGGTGGTTATGAAGGATGGAGAGGTCCTGGATATTCAGAATCCGTCAAACCTTCCGCCGGCAGCACTCATCGCGCACATAGAGGAGCCGATAGTCAAGGCAGATATAATGACGCCTAATGAATATGTCGGCAGCATCATGACGCTCTGCCAGAACCGCCGCGGCAACATGATACATATGGAGTATCTGACAAAGACAAGAGTGCAGCTCCACTATGAGATGCCGTTGAACGAGGTGATCTATGACTTCTTTGACGCGCTGAAGTCGCGTACCAGAGGTTATGCATCACTTGACTATGAGTTCCTGAGGTATCAGCCTGCGAAGCTCGTCAAACTTGATATCCTTCTCAACCGTGAACCTATAGACGCTCTTTCGACCATTGTGCCTGAGGAAGAGGCGATGGCGAAGGGAAGAGGCATCTGCGAAAAGCTTAAAGAGATAATCCCTCGTCATCAGTTCGAGGTACCTATCCAGGCCGCGATAGGCCAGAAGATAATTGCTCGTGAGACTGTAAGAGCTTATCGCAAGGACGTTCTTGCCAAGTGTTACGGCGGAGATATTACAAGAAAGAAAAAGCTCCTCGAGAAGCAGAAGGCAGGAAAGAAGAGAATGAGACAGTTCGGTTCCGTGACCGTGCCGCAGGAGGCGTTCACGGAGGTGCTTAAGCTTGATGACGGCAGGTAATATGGACAAAAAAAGAGGCATATACATCCACATGCCTTTCTGTGTACAGAAGTGCAGATACTGCGCATTCCTTTCGTTTGACGCGGAAGGTTCGCCGAGGAAGGAATATACCGATGCCCTCGAAAAGGAGATAAAGCTCAGGGCAGCCCTAGAAAAGCAGAACGGGACAGACAAGCTTGTAAACACCATCTACATAGGCGGCGGAACTCCTTCGGTGATGGATATATCTTCCATGTCGGAGATGATCAAGACTCTTAAGAGATCTTTCGATGTTGATCCGGATGCTGAAATTACTATGGAGGCAAACCCTGCAACACTTGGACGCAAGGACGGCGTGATGCTGGCCAAACTCCAGGCATATAAGTTTATGGGGGTCAACCGCCTTTCGATGGGAGTACAGTCGATGGACAATGACAGACTGCACTATCTGGGACGCATACATACGGCAGAAAATGTTGCCAGAGATATGGATATCATCCGAAGGAAAGGATTTGAAAATGTCAATCTCGATCTGATGTTTTCTGTTCCGGGTGAGAGCGGCGACGATGCGCTGAGCGATCTCGAGAAGATACTCGAATTCGGTCCCGAGCATATCTCCTGCTACAGCCTCCAGATAGAAGAGGGCACACCATTCGGTGAAATGGCAGAAGCGGGTGAACTGACAGAAGTTCCCGATGAAGAGGACAGAGAGACCTATCACAGGATATGCCGCAGGCTTGAAGATGCCGGTTATGAGCACTACGAGATCAGCAATTTTGCAAAGAAGGGCGATGATCCAGCAGCTCCAAGTCCGTACAGATCACGTCACAACAGCCTCTACTGGAATATGGATGAATATATCGGTCTGGGGCTCGGCGCGAGCGGATTCATAAATGGCATAAGGTATAAGAACACTTCAGATCTTGATGAATACCTTTCTGCTCTCAGTGAGGGCAGGCTCCCTGTAGCAGAAGAGCACAGGAACACGGCTTTTGACAATATCAGCGAAGCTGTTTTCATGGGCCTCAGGCGGCGTGAGGGCATAAGCTATGAGGACGCGGTCCGAGCATATCTGGAAGCAGATGATGCAGAGAAAAAGATTCCTGCGGAATCATGTGATTTCAGAGGTCTTTTCTGGGATATATTTGCCGAGGCAAAAGAAGAAGCCCAGGGGTATGCCGGGAGAGGGCTCCTCATAATCGATAATGAAGGCCTAAGGCTCACGGAGCAGGGCATCGATATAAGCAATTCAATTATGTCGCTTTTTGTATAGAAAGGATAGCAGCATGGAAAAATACATAATGGCGCTTGACCAGGGCACAACGAGCTCAAGAACCATCATTTATGACAAGGCGGGCAATATCAAATCAGTCGTCCAGAGAGAATTCACGCAGATATTCCCTCATGAAGGCTGGGTGGAGCATGATGCCATGGAGATATGGGCATCTCAGATGGGTACTGCTCAGGAGGCGTTGCTGAAAGCCGGACTTACATATAAAAATATCGCCGCCATAGGCATCACCAATCAGAGAGAGACTACAGTAGTCTGGGACAAAAAGACCGGTATCCCCGTATATAACGCCATCGTGTGGCAGTGCCGCAGGACAGCTGATTATGCGGCTAAACTGAAGCCTCATGAAGAGATGATAAAGCAGAAGACAGGATTGCTTGCTGACCCTTACTTCAGCGGAACAAAGCTCGCGTGGATACTCGAGAACGTACCAGGGGTCAGAGCAAGGGCAGAAAGGGGAGAAGTCCTTTTCGGCACCATAGAATGCTGGCTGATCTGGAAACTGACAGGCGGAAAGGTTCATGTTTCTGATTATTCCAACGCCTGCAGAACGATGCTTTTCGACATCAACGCTCTTAAGTGGGATGAAGAGCTCTGCAGTCTGCTGAACATACCGATGTGCATGCTGCCTGAGCCTGTTGAGTGCTCGCATCACTATGGAGATACCATAGATGAGATATTCGGAGGCCCGATACCGATAACGGGATCCGCCGGAGACCAGCAGGCTGCTCTCTTCGGAGAAGCATGCTACGGTGAAGGAGATGTAAAGAGCACATACGGAACAGGAAACTTCCTTCTTCTTAATACAGGGGATAAACCGGTATATTCAAAGAACGGCCTGCTCACCACTATTGCATGGGGTCTTGACGGCAAGGTCACATACGCACTTGAAGGTTCTGTCTTCGTATGCGGAGCTGCTGTTCAGTGGCTGAGAGACCAGCTGAGGTTTTTCCGCGATGCATCGGAGTCTGAGGAGATCGCGAAGCAGGTCCCTGATGCAGGCGGCGTATTCGTAGTACCGGCGTTCGTAGGACTCGGAGCTCCTTACTGGGATCCGGAAGCACGAGGAGCTATGTTCGGAATCACCAGGGGAACAACGCGTGAGCATATCGTAAGAGCAACTCTCCAGTCACTGGTATATCAGAACGAAGATCTTCTGTCAGCAATGAAAGCGGATACCGGAAAAGAGATTACTGCACTGAAGGTCGACGGAGGTGCTGCGATGAACAACCTGCTGATGCAGTTCCAGGCAGACATTTCTGATGTGGATATCGTGAGATACGCGTCGATCGAGTCAACTTCACTCGGGGCTGCATATCTGGCAGGACTTGCAGTAGGGTATTACGACAGCCTTGCAGATATCGTAGCAAGCAAGGAGATCGCGAAGACTTTCAAACCTTCTCTGGGAGAAAAGGAAAGGAAAGAGAAGCTGGATGGATGGCACAGAGCGGTAAAAGCAACAATAGCCTTCCGCGAAGCATAAAAGCAATAAAAAAGGATTCCCGGTTCGGCCGGGAATCTTTTATTTTGTCAATTCACCTCTGAGATCGGTCCGCATCAGTCTTCGGATATCATCTTTTGGCAGATCTTTACTCAAAAGATAGGTCAGTTTGGTGATAGCAGCTTCGGTGGTCATATTGCCGCCGCTGACCGCACCGACTCTGACCAACGCAGAACCTGCTTCATAAGCACCAAGGCTGACGGTGCCTGCCGGACACTGAGTGCAGACCACAACAATTGTGCCGCATTTGCTGGCTTCGGAAATAATGCGTGAAAGGGCAGGATCGTAATCAGGTATATTGCCTTTACCGAACGTCTCAAGCACCAGTCCGTCAAGAGTCTCGCACATGATAGGCTCAAATATCTCAAACTGGATACCCGGAAAGACCTTGATAACAGCGATCCGGCTCTCTTTTAATCTGACTACATGAAGATAATCTGAATGTAAAGAATTCTTTACATAATCATTTATGCATGCATGATTGTATTCTATGTTGATACCTGCGTCAGCGAGCATATTATAGTTAGGCGAGGTAAAAGCTACCATACCGTCCGCAGAATACTTGATCGCCCGGTTGCCTCGCAGGATCGCGTCACCGAAACACAGGCTTACTTCACGAATGACTCCGTCAGCAGCTATCATCATCGAAGTTATGAGATTGTCGCGCCCGTCACTTCTAAGTTCACAAAGAGGTATCTGTGCGCCTGTAAAGACCACAGGCTTATCCAGCCCCTCAAGCATGAATGACAGGGCAGAGGCGCTGTACGCGAGAGTATCTGTTCCGTGAAGCACTACGAATCCATCGTACTTGTCATAATAAAGAGAGATCGCATCGGCTATGGAATTCCATTGCTCGTATCTGACGTTGG
>JBGUKU010000088.1:0-3776 GCA_045114615.1 Anaerovoracaceae bacterium | reverse complement strand
AGGTCTGAACGGACATAGCCCATTCCTGCACCGGAATTTACCAGATACCATTTATACTTTGCGCTTCTCTTTTTCTTATCTGTAAAGACTTCTTTCTGGATCTCAACTACTGAACCATTCTCGAGTACTGCGAGTCTGGCTCCCTTTGTGCTGGCTGATGATCTGAGGACTGCGCCGCCGCTGCTCTTTATGTGACCGGAGGCTTCAAGACCGCTCATGGCATCTGTTTTAAATGAGGCAGCAAGCAGGGCGAGCGTTATCATTACAGCGACCAGCATAATGCGGAGCGCTATGCTTTGCTTCTTTGAGATAGTCATGACAATACTTCCTGTTCTGTTCAAAAGAGATGGAAAGACTGCGGTCGGGTTTGTGACCGGCAGAATTCCGAGATTTATACAATGTTATGTTATCTTTACCCGCGGAAAGCTTCAACGATTCTGTACAAGTCTTAAGAAAAAACGGAGGTTTAAGATCCGGGAATATAATGTATAATAGTTTCGCTGCACGGAATACTGATGCAGCGAAGAGGGTCCTTGACTGATCAAAAAAAACAAAAGGAAAGAAAAACGTTGAAACAGAGGATATACAAGTATGACAATGTGAAAGCGCTGCTCATATTTCTGGTGGTGCTTGGGCACATGACGACCGATTATGTGTCTGACTCGCAAATTATCAGGTGGACTACACTGTGGATATATACGTTCCACATGCCTGCGTTCATTTTTATTTCAGGTCTGGTGCATAAGCATTACATAACGGCAGAGAAAGCATCTCTTGGCATCAAAGGTGAGACCCGCATGCGCTGGGATAAGGTGCTCGGATTTTTTCTGTGCGGATATGGACTTAAGGTATTCCTGCAGTTTACCAGGACACTGATGGGGCAGAACCCTATCTGGCACTGGATAGAGGAGCCGGGCATTCCATGGTATCTCTTCGTGATGGCCGAATATGAGATGCTCTTTTACCTGATGCGGAAGATCGATGAGAAGGTTAAGCCTTGGGTTATGATCACCGGAGCTTTTGCTCTCAGCGCAGCGATTGGATATTTCCCATCCGTGGGAGATACCTTCTGCCTATCGCGTATGATAAACTTCCTTCCTATATATATGCTTGGTTATTACATGGACATGAAGGAGTTCCTCGGATGGATAGAGAAAAGGAAATACAGGATCCTGGGATGGGCAGGCATAGCGGTCTCTATGATCATATGCCGTTCAGGAAACTGGGGCATGTACAGCTGGCGCAAGTGGTTTACCGGCCGTCGCTCATATGAATACCTGCAGCAGTTCTTCAGCTATGCCTATGGCAACGGCTGGTGGATAAGGCTGGCGGTATGGGCAGTTGCGATTTTGATCACGCTGTCAGTTATCGCAGTCATACCGGACAAAGATATGGGGTTTATCACAACGATCGGATCAAGGACACTGAACGTCTATTTCTGGCACAGACCGCTTTGCTATCTGTTCCGCAACTGGGCGATCCTTCCTAAGCTCTGTGTTCTGTTCGGAGGTACATACAACGCTTCTGTTGCAGGAATGAAGCACGGACTGGCTTTCGGCGGCAGTCCGCTCTCAATGCTGGCGGCTTATGCGGTATATATACTCATAGCTGCCGCGATGACTGCATTCTTCAGCCTCAGTATATTTGATCACCCATGCTCAGATTTAATGAAATTTGGCGCATGGATAACCCGCCGCAAAAGGTAAGCGGGTTCATACAATCTACACAGTATTTTTTGAGATAATTGATGAAATTTGAAGTCAATTAACATATAATCTATGGGCTGGACAGAATTTATGAGTGTTGCAATCGGGTAGCACAGGGCAGATCTGTTTTAAGGTAAGAATGAAAAAAGCAATAACCTGGCTTAGAAAGAATACGAAAAAGATATTGTTAACAAACGGAAGTCTCATTTTGTTAGCAGGTCTTGTTGTACTTTGCATGGCACCTCCGGCAAAGGTAGAAGGCCTTCAGGTTGTCGACAGCACTTATTCCACCGCACAGCTGGCATGGGATAAATCAGAGCATGCGAAGTCTTACAAGGTATACAGATCGGACAACGGGACTGATTATGAATACCTTGATACCACAAAGGAAACCAGGTATACAGATAAAAAACTAAGGACAGGCAAAACATACTATTATACTGTTACTGCCAGAAACGGAATAAAGACCACACCTGTAGACGCAGAGGCTGCAACATCCGTCAAGCCAAGCCTGGATACACCGGAGCTTGAAGTAGATACATCTCAGGGCGAGATGAAACTGAGCTATTCTGAAGTAGATGGAGCTCTCGGCTATGAGATCGTTCGCAATGGCGAGGTCATCGGACAGACGGACAAGACTGAATTCGTTGATTCGCAGGCTGAGCTGCAGGGCGGAGAATTCAGCTATGAGGTAAGGGCGTACCGGTACGAGAAAAACCCTGTATATGGCAAAGCGAGCAACAGCGTTGACGCGGAATTGTACGCTCTTCATAATTTCACTATCGAACCGAGCGATAATGATCTCGTCCTAAAGTGGACTGCCAGTGATCACTACAGCGATTTCAAGATATTCAACGGGAGTCAGAAGATAGGAGAGACATCCTCTAACATGTTCAGAATCGAAGATGTACCCCTTGATACCGTTTATGACCTGAAACTGGTCGGATACACTTCTGACGAATCTGAAAAAAGCCCTGAAGCGGAAAGAAAATTCAAGGTCGCTGAAGAGGAGATGACCAATGAGGAAGCCATAGAGGCTGCGGTGCAGTGGGGCATTGATATCGCTGCAGACAACTCGTTCACCTATGGTGCGGGGCAGAGAGCACACAGATACGGCTGCTACTTCTGCCAGACCAATGTAGGGCCAAGAAAGAACTTAAAGGGAAAAGGTAAGGTCAACGGACATTCTTACGAGAAGACATATTGCTGCAACCCATTCGTTCATGCCTGCTACGCACATGGCGCAGGAGACCCTAAGATGCTGGAGGCATGCAGGGACGGACACGGCATAGCAATGACCACGAAGAGCTTTACGAGATACGGTCACTGGAAAAGCTGCGGAAAAGTTTCCAAGAAGAATCTCAGGAGGGGTGATGTTCTCGTCCGCTCCGACCACGTAATGATGTATATCGGTGATGGTCAGATCGTACAGGCCAGCGGCGGCGGATGGGATGCGGGAAGCATCCAGGTAACGAACCTCGGCGGACGCAAGTACTCTTTTGTCATGAGATATACAGGAAACGGCAGAGGAGTAAAACGCGTTGTCAAGGATGTGGACGATCTCGACAATACAGAAAATACAGACAGTACAATCGAAGAAACAACGGAAGAAGCATAATATCGCGTTTTTTCATTCGGCAATAAACAAAAAACATTTAATCCTCTCTGAAATCTCTTGATTTTAGGGAGGATTTATATATAATTAACGAGCGCGTCCTATTGGCGCGCCCTAATTATTACTTTCTGCGCAGGGCAAACCTGCGCCAAAAAGACCACAGGAGGTGTCAACATGAGAGATTATGAACTTCTATTCGTGCTTGATCCTACTCTGGACGAGGAGACCAAAGCTAACCTCATCGAGACTGTCAAGTCAGTCATCAATGCAGGCGGCGAGGCCGGAGAGGCTGATGTATGGGGCGAGAGAAGACTTGCCTATGCAATCAACAAGAAGAACACTGGTTACTATGTAGTTCTTCCTTTCAAGGCTGATGCAGAGCTTCCTAAGGAACTCGACAGAAGACTCAGGATCAATGAGAACGTAATGAGACATATCATCGTATGTCAGGACGA
>JBGUKU010000087.1:0-2379 GCA_045114615.1 Anaerovoracaceae bacterium | reverse complement strand
CTCATCCACAGACTCTTCTTCACATTCCTTCTCATGCTCCTCTTATGCTCCTCCTCTCTTGTTGTTGACATGCACCTGCGTGTGCTCCTGCTTTTCTTGCGGCGGCTGCCGGGGGTCTGGGGGCTTGCCACCAGTATTGCCAGCGTCATGCGTCATGACATCGGCAGTGCTTGCTGCTTCTGTCGGCGCAGGATCTACCTCGCCATATCATGCTCCTTCTTCTGGATTCCAGGATCATACCTGACTGTTTCTATCCCATCTTTAGTTCTGAAGAATTGTTCCGGAAGTTCAAACTTCTCTTTGAATCGGTGCTCAAGATCTTCAGGAAGTGACTGAATAGTCTCACTTGCAATAGGTGCGTAGCAAATAAAAAACGGGCCTGCTATAACATCCAGCAAGTACCCGTCCTCATCTTCTATCGCTCTGCTCGGTGGCAGCCTGTTCAGTTTTCCTTCCTCATTGCAGTAGATTGTGACCTCTTCTACTCTTGGATCACGCGCATCATAGAATGGCTGATATTCTTCGATCATGCCTCCGACAAGCCGCTGCATTGATTCGAGACTGTCATCGATCTCTTCGATAGCTGCCGTCTCCCCCGGTCTGCAAACAATTACTCTCACCATATTGATCTCTCATCTCCTTTCTTCGATTGGTTATAAAGAAAAAACGACTCGATCATTACGATCAAGCCGCATGTATAATAGTTTTCTGAATAATTAATCTGACTTTAGTTTCGTTTAAGGCAGAAGAGTTACTCTATACTTGTCAAACGAAATACGACAAACTTCTTCATAAAAACCTTCCATATAGATACCTTAAATACCAAAGACAACAGCAGCTCTGTCAGAGACTAGTTCTCGGCAGAGCTACTGTCGTTTATTATGTTCTCGTCGACCTTCTCAATATCAAGAGACAGTTCCTCTGCACGCCGTAAAAGCTGCGGCGCTGTGTATTTAAGGTTGTGAATGAAGTATCTGCCGGTGCATGCGGCGTTAAAAGCATGGGGGCTATACGTAACATATTCTGCATATGGTATGAGTCAGGAATGAAGATGTCTGCGGAGGAAATGGCAGAATTCGGCACCAGGCTGGCACATCACGGGATATATAGTCCAGACAACTAATCAGGCATAGTACCATCCCGGATACTATGCCTGATTCTATATTAGTAGCAGACCTGGAGAGGGGAAGTCTGTCTGCCGTCACATGGAATTGTTTTTATGATACTAATGGTCTTTAGCCTGTTCTTCCAGAGGAAGTTCCAGAAGTTCAGGCTCTTCAAGAAATTTTTTCAGGAGCTGAACCGATTTAGAGCAGTAATACCCGTCAGATATTCTTTCATCTACAGTGAGCCCTATATCCACACTTATCCTCATCTCTGTATTTCCATCAGCATCTGTAAACGGGCGCTCTTTGATTTCACCAATGACTATGAAAAGCGATGTAGTCCCCCAGTTGGTCAGATGATGATATCCGGATTTAAGTTTGATCGATCCCAGATTAGCAAGCACCACCGAAGATTGGAACGGATCTGTCTCAATAACCGCCTGCGGCATCCAGCCTCTTCTATCAAGGAATCTCGCTCCGGCCCCAAGGACCTTCTTGAGAGGAAGCGGTGTCCTCTGCAGTATGTCCATACTCTCTGTAGACTTGTCCTTGCCCTCGTTTCTGACATACGAAACCTGCCTGTATATTTCATCATGGATGCTGTCGATATTATCTGTTTCACAGGCGTGTATCACCGCCAGTGCCTCCTCGCCTTCATCCGAGAATATTTTTTTGACAGTGAAAGCAGCAGTTACAGCATATCTTTCATACAGGTTCCCATTAGCTATAAACCGGTTGAGCTGGGGTCTCAGCATAATCGTTTTCAGGACTGCCGTGACCATGACCTGGAAGAAGTTGTATTTGTATGCAGGACCATCAGCATTCTTCTTCTCGAGATACTTCATCACATTGGTCAGATCGATACGTTCAGATATGAATGCCTCGTTATCACATCTGTTCGGATACATAAGAGGCATTATAAAATGCATCGAGTCTATGTCTCTCAGAAGCTTTCCGTCTCTGCGTTCACCCCATTTTAGCTTCATATTATTCCGCCTTCCTTCCCTGGCTTTCCTGCCACAGCCTGTCGGCTACAGGAGCCCAGGTATCTGCATATGTTTTCGTTTTGCCGCAGAGATGCTCAGCACTTTCCGGCGACTGCAGGTCAGTTGAATGAGCTCCTGCCGCATTGACCATTTCTGTCAGTTTTCCCGAATTCTCAAGCATCGGGCATGGCATCAGCATATTGTCATTGAACGGCATATTGTCGTGGTACTGCATGAACATCGGCGACTGCAGAGCTTCAAGAAGAGTCTTCTCACGTATGTTGGAA
>JBGUKU010000086.1:0-4688 GCA_045114615.1 Anaerovoracaceae bacterium | reverse complement strand
GCATTACAAAGCTTAAAAAGAATCAGATCATTGTCATAGAAGGTATCCACAGCCTCAACGATGTGCTGACAGAGAATATCCCAAGAAAAGACAAGTTCAAAATCTATATAAGCCCACTGACACAGATCGCCGTTGACAGACACAACAGGCTGTCTACCGCAGATGCAAGGCTCCTGCGCCGCATGGTCAGAGACAATCAGTTCAGAGGCTACAACGCCGAAGCCACACTTGAGGCATGGCCGAAGGTGAGGGCGGGAGAGAGTGTAAACATCTTCCCATACAGTTCATCTGCGGATGTGGTGTTCAATTCAAGTACTGTTTATGAGACCAACATGCTCAAGACCTTTGCGGAACCGCTTCTACGGGCGATCCCGGAAACCAGTGCGCAGTACGAAGAAGCACAAAGAATACTTATGTTCATGAAATATTTTGACAAGATAGATTCGACTGATGCCGTTCCTGACAACGCGATTCTCAGGGAATTCATCGGACCTCGGAAATAACGGGATCCGCTTCGTGAATTTAATATAAATGCAAAATGTTGCATAAATACACATATTTGTGTATTATATGTCATTATAGATTTTTATGAAGGGGAAAAAGGATAAATGAAGAACATTTTTATTGAAGAAAGGGAGATACGTCAGCCGAAGCTGATACATGCCCTGATAACATTCGGCGGACTGATAGCTGTAATGGCTGTCGGAATCATTGTTTTTGAGGTAGATCCTCATATACCGATGTTTATCGGGGTAATCATTTCTGCAGTGATGGCGATGTATCTCGGATACAACTGGTCTCAGATAGAGAAGATGATGGTAGACGGCATATCGAAGGCCATGCAGTCCATACTTATTCTGGCTATTGTAGGTATGATGATCGGCGCCTGGCTGATATCCGGAACCATTCCGACAATGATTTATTACGGACTCAAGCTGCTCAGCCCTAAGATCTTCCTTGTTGCTGCCGTGCTGATCTGCTCGATCACTTCGCTGGCTACAGGAACATCATGGGGAACCATGGGCACGATGGGACTGGCTCTTATAGGAATAGGACAGGGTCTCGGAATGCCGGTAGGTCCGACTGCAGGAGCCGTTCTTGCCGGAGCATATTTCGGCGACAAGCTTTCACCGCTCTCGGATACCACAAACCTCGCACCTGCAATGGCAGGCACAGATGTATTTACACATGTAAAATACATGCTGAAGTCAACAATGGTTGCATATGTGCTTTCATTGCTGTTTTTCGGAGTTTATGGCTTTATGCATGTTACCGGCGGCAATGTAGACACATCACAGGCAACACTGATCATGGACGGCATCAGCAGTTCCTTCAGAGTGAGCCCTATACTGCTTCTGCCTCCAATCGTAGTAATACTGTCCATCGCTCTCAAGGTTCCGGCTATACCGGGAATCACACTAGGTTTCCTGACCGCGGCCGTGATGGCTCCGTTCTCCCAGAGCGGAGTAAGCCTTGGCGGAATCCTGGATGTATCCCTCAACGGATTCATGATGGTGAGTGACATTGAATCGCTGAACGATCTTCTCTCCACAGGCGGCCTTATGAATATGGCAAGCTCCATCCTCATGACTATGATCGCGATGATGTTCGGAGGCATAATGGAGGGTTCCGGACAGCTGGCGGTAATCATCAATGCTGTATCGAGCAGGATCAAGAGCGGAGCCGGCATGGTCGCTGCAACAGAGGCAACTTGCGTGCTGTCGAATGTGGTAATGCCTGAGCAGTACATTTCCATTCTCGTACCGGGAAGAATGTATGCACCTGCCTACAGAGAGAGAGGAATCCATCCTAAGAGTCTGTCGAACGCACTGGAATCTGCAGGAACAGTTACTTCCTGCCTTGTGCCATGGAATACATGCGGACTGTTTATCGCAAAGACTCTCGGAGTCGGCTGGGCTGTATATGCACCTTGGGCTGTATTCAACTACTCTATGCCGATTATCTGCCTTGTAATGGCCTTCATGGGAATAACAGTTACTAAAATGACCAAGGAAGAGCAGGAGAAGGCTGACAGAGGTGAACTCGTATGAAAAACAACAAAAAGGGTAATGCGACAGTATATCTGATCATTATCGCGTTGCTTGCGGTCGCGGTAGCCGTCATGTTTATAAAACTCAACTGGAGGCGCTTCAAGGCTGAAGCCAGCTTCGGTTTCACAGTGACAGTAATAGTGATAGCAGTTCTTCTGATACTGTTTCTTATGATCAGATACAGCATCAGAAAAGCTAAAAAAGAGAAAGAAAGAGAACAGGCCCGGCTTGAGAAGGAAAGACTCGAACAGGAACGCATAGCAGCCGGCGGTAAGCCGAGCACACTGGGAGACGGCAAGTTCGAGGCTGCCGATGTAAGTGAGATCGCCGGCAAGGCGATGGATAAGATCGACGATTTCCTGGAGGGAGGCGAGTGACGCGGTCATGGCTGACATCCGGATAAGCTTCAGCGGAGGTCCGGTGATATAGGTAAAACCACATCTTGTGGCATCAGCATCAGGCTGACACAATCTCAAAAAATGTAAAGATATCTTTACCTATATATTGTACAAAAATGTAAAGCAGACACTACATATTGTGTCTGCTTTTTATATTTTTTAAAAAACGGCTTTGTAAAGGCAACTTTACACAAAAAAGTGGGGAAATCATAACAAAAAATAAGATTTTCATTTGATAAAGTGGGGAAAAGTGGGGTAAAATCTAGCTATCAAACGTTTCGATATTAATAAAAACAAGGCTGATAAGCACTGAAATTTCAACGAAAAGATGTTCTTAGGCACTTACACGAACAAAATAGACGACAAGAACCGGATGGCCGTACCTGCAAAGTTCAGGGACCAGCTGGGCGGTAAGTGCATGCTCACAAAAGGTTTCGATGAATGCCTCTATATCTACACTATGGAGGATTTCGAAGTCATGGCAGAAAAGATAGCGGCGCTGCCGCAGTCAGACGCGGACTTCCGTGAGTTCATAAGAGACTTCTTCGGAAATTCAGAACTCTGCGAACTCGACGGTCAGGGAAGGATAAAGATCCCGCAGAACCTGAGAGAATACGCTCACATCACCAAGGATCTTGTGACAACAGGGGCCATGAACAAAGTGGAGATCTGGAGCGCGGAGACGAAAGCAGACTTCGACCTGGCAAAGAAAATGAAAGACAGCAGGTTCACTGACAAGCTCAGGGAATTCAGCATCTAGAGAGGTTCCGCATGGAATTTGAACACGTACCGGTACTGTTTAACGAAGTGATGGAATCCCTGGACATAAAGCCGGACGGCATATATGTCGACGGTACCGTGGGAGGGGGAGGACACTCCTCCGGAATATGCCAGAGGCTCACTGAAGGGGGAGTGCTGATAGCAGTCGACAGAGACCGCGAGGCGCTGGCAGCCGCAGAAAAGGGACTCGAAGAGTATAGCTGTGAAAAGCGATTCGTACACGCAAACTACAGCGATGTGGACGCGATAGCCGAGGCCGCCGGCAAAAGGGTACAGGGCATATTGCTCGACCTGGGAGTCAGTTCCTACCAGCTGGACAATCCTGAGAGAGGCTTCAGCTACATGCAGGATGCTCCGCTCGATATGAGGATGGACGACACGGACAGACTCACGGCTTACGACATAGTCAACGGCTACAGCAGGGATGAGCTCACACGGATGATAAGGGAATACGGCGAAGAACGCTGGGCATCCAGGATAGCCGAATTCATCGTCAGAGAGAGAGCTGAGTCACCGATAGATTCCACAGGCAGGCTGACAGAGATCATAAAGGCAGCCATTCCCGCTAAGGCCAGACGCACGGGACCGCATCCGGCCAAAAGAACATTCCAGGCGATAAGGATAGAAGTAAACGACGAACTCGGTCACCTCAGAGAGGCGGTCGAAAAGCTCCCGGACCTCCTTGAGAGCGGCGGAAGGATAGCGATAATAACTTTCCACTCACTGGAGGACAGGATAGTAAAAACGGAGTTCGAGAGAAGGCTCGATCCGTGCACATGCCCTAAAGACTTTCCGGTATGTGTCTGCGGCAAGGTGGCCGATGTAAAAAGGGTAACGAGAAAACCGATAGCACCTTCGGAAGAAGAGACTGAGACAAACCCGAGGGCAAGGAGCGCCAAGCTCAGAGTGCTCGAGAAGCTGTAACACTTATAACACACACTTCGAAAGAGATATACGACCATGAAGAGCAGAGCACAGAGAATAAAAGAAGACAGAATCAGAGCTGACAGAAGAAGCGCAGTCAGGATACTGGCAGTCGTGATGATCGGTATATTCGTACTTGTAGGGATGAGATCATATGCCGCTATCATCCAGCACGAGAACAACATTCTCGTCAGGGAAAACGAATACCTTCAGGCGGAAATCGATTCACTGCAGAGCCAGATAATCGATGAGACCAGGGTGACCAGGATAGAGAAAGTAGCGACACAGCAGTTCGGCATGGTATATCCTTCAGCCGCAAACGTCGTGAAACTGGGCAACGCTGAGTCAGAGGTAAAGAATCTTGCTGCTGCCATAAGGAGTGAAGCCTACAATTAATGCTTAGCACAGATATCTCAGTGCCACTGATCCGGCAACGGTTCGGTGGCTTTTTTAATAAACTTGCTTCTTTCTAAATACAGTATCGCCCTTTAAATCCAAATACCATATGTGGTATAGTATATCCGTATATGTATGC
>JBGUKU010000085.1:0-24301 GCA_045114615.1 Anaerovoracaceae bacterium | reverse complement strand
CAGAACTATCAGTATAAACAGCATGTCCGGTCCCCTTTCTTTTGTTGCGCTTTTATACCCTTTTCTTTATAAATTATTGTATCATTTAGGTAGTTTATAAAAAAGCTGCTGTGGCAAGGATGCAAAGGTTTCGGATGCGGATTTCTATATAAATCCATTTTTCGTGAATCAGCCAGAGCAGTGGTCATAAATCTTAAGGAGGAAGTTTTAATGAAAAAAGATCTTGGTGTCCAGCAGGCTGTTTTTCCAATGCCTGTACTTATGGTAGCTGCTTATGATGAGAACGAAAAAGTCAACGTGATGAATGTCGCATGGGGACAGATCTGCGGTGCTGACCGCATCTATCTCTGCATCGGTAAGGGCAAAAAAACTCTTTCCAACATTCTCGTGAGCAAGGCATTCACTGTTGCTCTTGCTGACCGCCCTCATATGGATGTCGCTGACTTCTACGGTATCGCATCCGGCAATAAGATGGACGACAAGTTCGAGCGCACAGGTTACACTGCTGTTAAGAGCGACAAAGTGCACGCTCCAATAATCGAAGAATTCCCTGTCGTGATGGAATGTGAATTCCTCGAGGAGCTTGACACTGAATATATTCACGGTGTCGTAGGCCGTATTGTTAATGTAAAGGCTGAGGAATCTGTTCTCAACGATGAAGGCAAAGTCGACGTACTCAAGCTGAACGTTCTTATGTTCGACAACTTCTGCCACGGTTACTACAGCGTAGGCGAAAAAGAAGGACAGGCCTGGGATGCAGGCATGGATCTGATGAAATAGTTCAGGCATAGACCTGTTGAAATCAACTTGTTTATTTATTAAACGACCCCGGACTGCCGGTCCGAGGTCATTTTGTTTGTCAGCCCAGTATTCCGCCCTGGTAGAGCAGGTGCGACGGGAAAAGGTACAGATACGGCGCAGTGATAATTGCCATTCTTAACGCTGATCGCCTCACCTGCTCCGGATCGAGTCCGGCCTTTCGCAGGATCCGCTTATCAAATAAATAAATGCAGACCGCCGATAGCGCGATACATGCCACCACTATGATCAGGCCTATGTAATCCGAAAATGGATCGAACATTACAGCGTGCCCTATGTTATAGAGTTTTTCTACTCTTTCTCCGGAATACAGTGATATGGCCAGCATGATCATTGCTCCCACAAAGTCGCTGAAAAAACCCGCAAGGCATATCTTCCATGTATGCTTTCTGCAGAAAAGTCCTTTGTCAGGCTTGTCGCCCAGGCTCCACTTTAAAACCACCCTGTCGATTAAGTAATTGAGCGGAATAAGCACCAGCCAAAAATACGATGGCAGAAAGATGATCAGCCACAATGGGAGAAGGATATTGTAAAGTTTTACGCTATTGCTGTTTTTCAAATGCTTGCCTTCATTTTTGTAACCAGTCGGAGTTGCTTATCTTATATTGCTGAAGTATCCTCACCAACGGTCTTTCCTCTCGAGACGAGCACGAATTCCGCAATGTCTGCTATCACGTCCTCGCCTATATGGCGTTCGACACCGTACTCCTTCGAAGCTTTGGTGATGTCGTCATAAATCGCTTTGACGAAACAGTGATTCAGTTCAGGATACAGCTTATAGGTTATGTTGTCACGGCCTGCGAGCTGCTCATGGAATGCCTTGAAGTCGTCAGCCCCGAGCACCTGAAAGTCCCTGCCTCCCTGCATTATGAGCACAGGCTTATCGCTCTCAAGAAGATAATCCGCTGCTGTCTTCTGCCCCATTTCCTTGAAATAGTAAAGGGAGATATTGCCCGCAAATTTCTTCTTTCTCGCCTCCTCGTCGCTCATGTCGTACAGGCCGCTGAACTTCTTCGCAAAATACTTTCTTTCCAGCCCGATCACACATCCGAGTAACGGATTGCCTCCGCGGCTCTGTTCCAGCTGCCTGAGCACGATGTCTTCGAGACGGTGAGGTGTTCCGGCCATCATTATGAGGCCTTTCACGTTTCCGCCTTCAGCGTCGATACGCGGCGCGAGCATTGCACCCATGCTGTGTCCGAGTATGAAGATGTTATCGCTGTCGATCCGTTTGTCGCTTCTGAGCAATTCGAGCGCCAGCAGGACGTCTTCTATCGTCTCTTCGCGGACAGTCATGCCTGCTGCGTTCTCTTTCATCATCTTCCGTCCGTGCACGAATGTACGTTTGTCGTATCTCAATGAGGCTATGCCGTGCGCTGCGAGTCCGTCCGCCAGGTCCTTGAATGGCGTCAGCTTAATGACCTTTTCGTCCATGTTGCTCGCGCCTGAACCATGCACCATAACTACTGCCGGAACCGGTCCGTATGCGCCGTCAGGGATCGTCAGCAAGCCGTTGAGCGGATATTCAGTTCCCTTACCTATAACTACTTTCTCTCTGTACATCTGAAACTCCTAGCCTTATACGTAAACCGTGCTCAGTACTATAAGCAGCAGACCGACGAAATATGTAAGACTATTGAACCTGATGAGCCATTTGTTGTTGTTCATAATGAATCTGTACACGTTCAGGTCGATATCCGAGATCATGAAGAGGAATGATCCGAGGCCAAGCATCGCATAGCCGGTTCCCTTCATCATTGTCATAAGTGCCAGTCCCGTGATGCCGTGCATGAATATAGATGACAGATAGAATATCATCGGCCATCGCATCTTGCCCATTTTGATCTTTTCAGGCCAGCGTCCGGTAGCAAATATCACTATAACCAGCATAAGACCTGCCACAATGAAGGTCCATGCGAAGTTCCTGAAACTGTAACCACCCTTGTCAACAAGTATTATCTGCTCATACAAAGTGAAGCAGACATTGCCCGCGAGGAAGAAGTCGCCTCCGCGCCCAAAGTCGAAAACAAGAAATATATCGCCAAGCCAGGCAAAAATCAGAGCAGCCATGAGCAGAGTTTGGTAGCTCGCAAATTCATACTTGTTGATAAAGGTCACGATGGCCAGCACCAGATACATGGTGGCCATGAAATACTTGTTTATGGCTCTGTGCCTGATGTTGCCCGATGTTCTGGTCTTGAAGTAACAGCACAGAGCGATCAGATAAACAGCTATGAATATAATCATTTTTTCTTTCCCTGCTAAAAAACTCCTAAAACTCTCTTAAAATTGCTAAGAATCGCTCAGAATCGCTAAAAACTACTAAGGATTCATTATCGGAATGTCTATCTCCATGTCTGACTCCGGGTATGTGGAGCAAGGATGGATGTAATTGAACTTTTTGTCCGCTGCACGGCGGAAGTCGTTCTCTTTGGCGATAAAATATTCTCCGTTAAGTACTCTGCTGTGGCAGAATCCGCATACTCCGTTGCGGCACCTAACTACTGCAGGTATTCCCGCGCGCTCCAGAGCAGTGATCATAGTCTCATTATTCACCGCATCCAGCTCATAAATTGCATCTCTGATGTGTACGGTAAGCCTGAACACCTTGATTTCACTGACTTCACGGTCTCCTACTGAATTTCTCTCCTGGCGGATCCTGGTCGCATCGAATCCCAGGCTTTCAAGCTCCTTGCGAACGAATCTGTACATCGCGTCAGGTCCGCACATGAATACGCTTGTGTCATCGTCAATGTACTCTTTCAGCAGATCGGCAGTTATGAAGCCATGTCTGTACCCTTCGGCTTTCTCTTCTGAGAGCACCACGACTGCCTCAACGCCTTCCCCCGCAAGATCTTCAGGGGCGAACGGAATGTGGGCTCTGGTCCTGGCGCCGTAGATAAGAGTCAGCCTGAAATCCTCACTTCCCTCGCGGATAGCTTTCATCATCGAGAGGAAAGGTGTGACTCCGCTGCCTCCCGCTATTGCGAGGATATGGCTCCTGTCGCGGATGCTGTCGTGGTAAAAATCGCCGGATGGCTCGCCCATCCACAGCTCAGTACCTGCCGGGGCTTTATCGATAAGGAATGTCGAGAATATGCCCTTTCTCTGCACCATTATCTCCAGCTTGCCTTCCAGCGCCTCTTTTGGTGAAGAGACTATTGAATACGGGCGGCTCAGGAACGATTCGTCGGCCCTGCAGCTCAGCGTAATGAACTGGCCGGCCCTGAAATACGGGAACTCCTCTCCGCCTGCCGGCTCCAGTCTTATCCGCAAGCAGTCGGCGCTGCACGGAGTCTTTTCTTCAATCACGGCCTTTACAAAGCCAGGATGCAGCGCCTTAGCAAGGCGGTTAACTCCGTACTCATATACCAGAGGGGTCGCAGGTGTTTCATCTATCAGCTGACGGCGCTTCGCCGCCATTCCCATGGCGAGTCTTACATCTTCGCCCGGAACATCACTTCTTCTGAAAGCCATTCTACCTGCCCTCCTTTTCAATGTCTCTAAGGGTGCGGCCGGCTTCGTTCACACCGGATTTATAGCTGCTCGGGAACCCCAGCAATCTCTCTCCGTAGCCTCCGCCTATCCTGAGGCCCGGCACGAACCTGTCCTCTTCTACCATCTGGATCCTGTTCATCAGGCCGTCGTAGTACTGCGATTCGTAACCGTAGACTGTGCCCTGCGGATGCCCGCAGTATCTGGCATATGTCTCAGGGGTGGCAACAGCGATCTCTTCTATATAGTCATGGATGTTGGTGCCGGTCGCTTTCTCGAATCTCTCGATCATGCTCGCGGCCACCTTGTTTTTCACCTTGAAATAATCCTCTTTACTTACGGAGCTCCATGCGTCATCCGTGAACAGCGTCGTCATATAAATAATGCATGTGCCTTCCGGTGAGCAGTCAGGATCCGCATTGTTGAGACAGACCGTCGCCTGCGCTGCTGTGTTTCCTATCGTCTTCATGGACTCGTACTGCTTAACGTTATCCGAAGTGTCGTATACGAAGTAGTTGTGGTCCTTAAGACCCAGCTCCTCAGCGGACTTGCTGATTCCAAGGAATACCGTGAACCCCCTGCCCGCGAGCTTCCTGAAGTTGGTGAGCTTAAGTGCTCTTTCCGGCACTGCGTCGCTGTCCATAAGCTTTCCGTAAACGACATGCGGTGAGCAGTTGGCTATAACATGCCTGCTCTCAATCTCTCTGCCGTCTTTCAGCCTCACGCCGCAAACGTGCCCCTCTTCATCCGTGAGGATCTTTACGACCTCGCTGTTGAACCATATGTCGCCTCCGAGCTCGTGGATGCGCTCCTCGAACGCCAGCGAGAGCTCATGCGAGCGGTATTTCGGTATTGTGGCTCCCTTTGAGAAGTAGCTGTATATCATGTTGGCGTAGTGCAGGAAGCTGAGGTTATTCCCGTCCGCGCCAAGATAGCACCAATACGTATTGAGGTTGTCAACAATTTCCTTCGGATAGCCCAGAGCCTCAAAGGCCTCGTTGACCGAGTACGACCCGCACGCAAGGTAATCCGGATACTTCTCCATCATCACCTGAGGATCAGGCTTACCCTTCATCTCACCGATATAACCCATCGCATCTCTGATCTGCTGACACAGTTCAAAGAACTCGTTTATGTACTTCTCACCGTCAGGATGCAGCTGATTATTGGCCTTTGCAAAAGCCTCCCATCCGAAAGGCATCACATAGTCATAGCCTTCCGCTTCCGATATCAGATGGTATGCGTCTTTGAGCTGGATCCATTCGATCTTGTCAGCAACGCCCAGCTGCTCAAACAGAATGCGTGTGCTTCCCGGTTCTTCCGGCGTACCTATGCCGTTGAATTCGTGGAGTGAAGCTTCGAACTCGAATCTCCCGCGCACAAAACTCGTGGCAAAGCCACCCGGTATATTGTGCTTCTCGCACACCAGGCAGGTCTTACCTGCGTTCAGGATACCGCAGGCAGCGCCGAGGCCGCCGTTGCCGGCTCCTATTACTATCACATCATACTTATCCATGACATGCTCCCGCTATACGCCTGTCTCGACCGTGTATGTCAGAACATCTTCTATGACGTCGCCGTCTATCTGCAGCGCGCATGGTTGGTCGAACGATACCGTCACCTTTTTACCGGTCTGTACCGTTACCCAGTCTTTCTTCAGGACATGCTCGCCCTTGTTGAGCGACGGGAATCTCATCAGCGTCACCAGCCTGTTCTTCTTGTACAGAGTGACGACAGATACTGTTCCGTCCTCGTTGAAGCGGTCCTGTGCCGGAGCTACCATCATGCCTCCGCCATAGAAACGGCCTTTCATAGTGGAAGCCATCCAGACGTTCTCGAATTTGCTCACTTTGCCGTCGACATCAACAGTCGCCTTCTTGAGCTTGTAGCTGCCCAGAAGGAGCCGGATGGCGATTTTCGAATAGCTGACCGGCTTGTCAGAAGTAGCCCTCTGGATGTCTCCTATCCTGCAGGTCTCGCCGTCGATGCCGTAGCCTATTCCGTTGACGAATCTCCTCTTTATGCCCTTGACTGTGACCAGTGGCAGGTTCTTAAGGAACGGTCTGAGGTCGATTCTTCCGTTTACAGCGTATTTTTCATTGTCACGGTAAAAATCATTACCGCTTCCGCATTTCACGTAATATACAGCGTTTTTGAACTCATAGCCGTATACATCGTTGGCGAAGCGGTTCATAGTGCCGTCCCCGCCTGTCAGGATGACTTCATCGCCTTCACTAAGGCTGTTGAAGAACCCCTTCATGTCAGGGATCTCCAGCAGGCTCCTGAATTCACACTCGACTTTGTTGTCTTCAGCCCACTGTACGGCATCCTGTTTTCCCTTTGAATTATCGGCCAATGGATTGTAAAGCAGATAAGTCATGATTCTCTACCCCTTTCTTCATAAAGTCCCTGATCCTTTGTTAACAATTGTATCATATGCGCACTACTGAGAATATAGAAAAAGCCCCTGACCGCAGTGGCCAGAGGCTAAGTGTTTTCTGTTTCGTAATGCCGGTTTCGGAATGCCGGGCTGCTGTTAGAACGCGAAATTGCCGTTTACGAATACCTGGATCTCCTCGCCATCGTGAGTGATTCCGGTGATCTCGAGATCTTCGGAACCAACCATAAAATCGACGTGTGTCATTGAAGTGTTTGCTCCCAGAGCCTTGAGCTCATCCTTGGTCATGTTCTCTGCGCCTTTGACCAGCGGATACGCTTCACCGAATGCGAAGTGGCAGGATGCGTTCTCGTCGAACAGTGTGTTGTAGAACAGTACACCGCTGTTTGAAATCGGTGAATCATGCGGAACAAGCGCTACCTCTCCGAAGTAAGAAGCTCCCTCGTCTACCGAGATAGCATCTCTGAGTATATCTTCACCCTTGTCTGCGTGCGCTTCAACGATCTTTCCGTTTTCGACTTTGAAGACGATGCCTTCGATAACTGTTCCGTTGTGGCTGAGCGGCTTTGTTGATACGATGGTGCCGTTCATGCTGTTCCTGTCAGGAAGCGTGAATACTTCTTCTGTCGGGAGGTTTGGAGAGAAGATAACTCCTGTGCCTGCCTTTTCCGAACCGCCTTCCCAGTAATGGCCTTCAGGAAGATCAACAGTAACGTTTGTGCCGGCAGAATTCTTATATCTCAAAGTCTTGAAATTGTAGTTGTTCAGGATATCGACGTGTTTCTTGAGTTCGTCGATGTGATCCTGCCAGTTCCTGATCGCATTGCCGCCGTCAACTCTGCAGCATGCGAGGATCTCTTCCCACATTTTTGCGACAGCTTCCTCTTCGCTGAGATCAGGGAACACCAGGCGCGACCATGCCTTCGATGGTATTGAGCAGATGCTCCAAGGTACCTCGCTGCTCATCAGCTTCTGGCGATAATGTTCAAGAGCTTTTCCGCTGCTTATCTGAGCTCTTTTGATGCGGTCGGGATCGACTCCCTTGAGGCTTTCAGGATCTTCCGCAAAAATCGTGAGGAATGCACATCCTTCATCAGCCAGGCTGTTTGAGCGGTCTACAACCCATGAATCGACTCTGTCGAACACCTCATCATCAGCTTTGAGATACTTCATGCGTGTCAGCTCGTCGTCAGTCCAGCGGAACAGCACCTCCTTGCATCCCGCATCGTATGCAGCCTCAGCACAAAGCCTTGCAAAGTCTGCGCATTCGATCTCGCTCGTTATCTGTAATCTCTGTCCTTTCTGAATATTTACACCTGATTTGATAACCAGTTCTGCATAGTCCCTTTTAAGTTTTTCAAGATCTGTCATTCTTTTGATGACTCCTTTCAGTGATAGTAGTTTTGTCGGATCCGCATAAAAAGCGTCCCCGGTTCGGGTGACCGGAGACCCTGTGTAAATCCGTATTGAATGTTACTCTAACACAGATGCAGTGTCAATCCCACGATTCAGGTTTGAACTTGCGGTCTTTCATTTCGTCGATGAATTTTTGATATGCCTCTGTATCAGATATTCTGCATCTGTTGCTGATTGCTTCCTCGACAGCTGCGAGCTTGGCCGGATCATATCTGTCGCCCACTCTCCACTGATATGTACGTGGATATGCATCATCTTTGTCGAGCACGGTAGGATCCCTGAGGATCATCCTCTCATAGTCGCGATACAGCAGCTCGGCCTCTGCGTTCGGATCATTAGCCGTGTCAGCGCCTTTTTCAGGCTCTCTGAAATCATTGACGTCAGGACCAACATAGCTGGCGTCCATTACGATCGTATATTCAAAATCTTTTTCGTTGAAAGTCTTCTTGTCCATTTCAATAACCTCTTGATTTATATTCAAAATGTGCTTTACGCACCCTGTCTTACTATCTTGACTATTTTACTACCAACACATCTATGTTGTTGCTTTTGATGTACTCCATTATCTGCTTCCTGTAATCATTGTCTACAGAGAGGACGATCCCGCTCAGATCTTTTGAGAAGAAGCAGGTGGATTCAACGAAGGATCTGACAAATGCCACATTGTCCCATGCCAGTCTGACAGCTTCTGAGCCTGCTTTTTCGATCTCAACTCCGTTCTCGTCGAGCGTGACTATGGACGGTCGGTCGTCTGCCATGTATCCGTCTACCATCTTATTCATTCTGAGGAGGATGACTACGGTCGCGGCCGCGGCCGCTGCGGAGAAAACTATCACAAGGATCTTGGTCGCGTTGAATGACGCTGTGATGCCTCCGTAAAGATTCATGAGAAAAATGAGCACCATAGCGGCCGTAAGAAAGATATATCTTGAGAAATTGTCTCTCAGCTTATCCTGCGGTTTATACAAAAGCTGTCTGTACTGGTTCTGTACATTAACAACCTCCTTGTAAAACTGTCTGGTCCCTTTCTCTTTTATCTCAATAGTCATCCTGATACCCTCCGTTGTTCAGAGTCAAATGATACCACTTTTTGCGTGCTATTTATCCAACCCTTACAGTTTATTATTATACTCCACGCGGCTAAGATATTTGCGTTCAATTGGTGAATTTGCAGTTCTTTAACGGATCCATTTGTCTGTGAGTTCGCGCAGAGAAACTGCATCGTCCTGAGTTATCTCTTTCAGGACGATGCGTTCTCCCTCTATGTACGGTATCTCTGAGAACAGTTTTTTCATTGTCTGATATCAGATGGATCTGAGCTCTGCACTGAATGTTCCGTTTTCGATGTTCAGAACTGCATAGCCGGGATAATAGCCGTAGCCGGCCGTACCGGGGTTCAGCAGAGTGATGCCATCGTTTTCTGAAAGATGCTGATAATGTGTGTGTCCGAAAAGCGCGATATCCGCTCCTGCCTCCTTAGCCTGATAAGTCAGCGTCCTCAGATCATCCTCGTACTTTACGTTGGACAGATGACCATGCGTAGCAAATATTATAACGCCCTCTACATTGCATATAATCAGCTTCTGCAGATCTGTTCTGAAATCGCAGTTTCCCCTTACCGCATAGATCGGAAGATCAGGGAACTTTTGCTCCAGTCTTACGAGATCCCTCTCGCCGTCTCCAAGGAAGAAGCAGATGTCCGGCTTCTCCATCTTAATAACTGACATCATATGCCCCACAAGGCCGTGTGAATCAGAAAAAACACATGCTTTCATAAGTTGCAAAATCCTTTTTGTTTATTTGATGAGCCCATTCAGGCGGCGACGTTCCTGTAACGTCGTTCCAATGACGTCGATCAGATGAGTCCGAGTTTTTTAAATGCCCACTCGATCCCGTCTTCTTCCGTCGACGGACAGATGAGGTCACTCCGTTCTTTAAGAAAATCGCTTCCGTCTTCCATGCAGACACTTGTGCCCACAGCTTCTATCATTTCAATGTCGATCTGGCTGTCGCCGAATCCGATAGTGTCAGCTATATCAAAGCCCAGAGCATCTGCCGCGATGCGTACGGCGCTTCCCTTATCGAACTTGCGGTTAATTATCTCGCCGAACAGGCAGCCAGGCTCTGAAAAATCGTGAACAATAAACTTCAGTTCATCCCCAAGCGCATCTATTGCGGGATTCAGCTGCTCCCTGTTTTCGCACGTGAATACGATCTTGTAGAGCGGGCAGCCGTCATATTCTGAAATATGTTTTGTGGCAGGCCCGGCCCAGACAGACCTGATCATGTTGATCAGATAGTCGTTTCTGAAATCACTTTGTTCAAGGAACACCTTTCCCAGCTCATCGCTGTAAGTAGCATCTTTCCCCTCTATCGAAAGAGCTACTCCCTTGCCTGACAGCAGTGATATGAGTGTTTCTTTCTGTTCGTCTGTAAGCGGGCAGTTGTAAAGCACATCATCGCCCGCGTAAACGTATCCGCCGCAGCTCGCTATGCCTCCATCGAACCCGTACTTAAGAAAAGGTGCCAGCATTCCATAATTGCGGCCGGAACAAAGAAATACCTTGTGACCCAGCTCCTGAGCCCTTCTGATAGCCCTTAAAGCGCTTTCCGGCGGTACGTAGCCTCCCGGTGGTGTCAGCGTACCGTCAACATCCAGAAATATTAGTTTGCGATCCATTAATTATCCCCTTGTTTTTCATCATCCTTACGTCCGGTCTGCCCTTCCGGCCCAAAGTACTCAAGGCAAAGCATGGTCAGATCATCGAACGGTTCTGCGTCTCCGACAAATCTGTCAACAGCCTGCCGGACATTTTTAAGTATCTGCTCAGGACCTGCAGCCGGTTCGATGTTGAGCGCGTCTACCATTCTGCCTGTTCCGAACATATTATCATTTTTATCAGTTGCTTCAGGCACTCCATCGGTATAAAGGAACAGCTTATCGCCTTTGTTCAGCTGCATTTCATAATCCTTGTACTGAACGCCTTCCATGCCGCCAACAACAAATCCATGTTTTTCTTTTACGATCTCGAATGCTCCGTTTTTCCTGTATACTGTATGATCCTCATGACCTGCATTGGCGTAGATAAGGTGTCCTGTAGAGACTTCCAGTATACCCAGCCATACAGTCACAAACATCTCCGCCTGATTGTGCTCACAGTGACGGTTATTTACAAAGCTCAGGATTTCAGCAGGTGTGCCTCCGATCTTTGTTCTTTCCGTAACCAGTATGTTTGTTACCATCATGAACAAAGCACCCGGGATGCCCTTGCCTGATACATCAGCCATTACAAGTGCCAGATGGTCATCATCAATAAAGAAGAAGTTGTAGAAGTCTCCTCCTACCCCTCTGGCCGGATCCATTGAAGCATAGATCCCGAATTCGTGACGGTCAGGGAACGGCGGGAATACCGCAGGCAAGGCATCATTCTGTATCTGCGCAGCAATCGAGATCTCTGCACCCAGCCTCTCTCTTTCAGCTGTAACAGCTGTCAGGTTTTCGATGTAGTTGGTCATCTCTGTTTCCATGAAGTCTATGGATCCTGCCAGATTCTTTAAGACATCATATCTGCTTATCTCACCCAGAGGCTCACTTTTGGTGTTCTCCTTCGCAAAGCGTGATGCCTCTTTTGAAACCTTTTCAACAGGCGCGATAATCGATTTACTGATAAACCTGGATGTCAGTATGCATACCAGTATTTCTATCAGGGCAACACCGATAAAGATCATAAGCAGATATGGCATGATGGCATCTACCATTTCCCTGATCGGACGCTGTATGCAGAGCAGAGCCGTTACTTCTCCTTCAGAATTCTTTACAGGAACCATTGTCGTCATATGCGGATGTGAACCGTCACCGGGATCCGTCCTGAAAACAGTTTCACAGTCCGACCGCTGCTCATATATCGCTTCATATTTATCACGGTACTCTTCGTTCGTGGTATCCCTTTTATGTCCGACTTCCCATTCGGTGTACTCAGAATTATCCACACTGTTATTTACTGAATTGAAGACGGATTCAAAGCTGCCGTAATCATTCTTATCGACCTTGATCACATAAATCAAGGAGACATTCATTCTCTGACAAGTAGTGTCCATTCTGCTTTTGGCAGCATTATACTCTTCCTGCTCCTCGCCGGCGAGATACTGATCGATATGATCTCCGTTCACTATTGCCGCTGCCGAATCAGCCATATGATGCGTAACAGAAGTGTATTCAACTTTGAATGCATCGGTAAAGTTATTGTATCCAATGACACAGACAACGACCGCAAACAGCAGGATCATGCTGACCAGACCGCCGATGACGTTTGCTTTCATATTGGAACGTATCTTTTCAATGAATTTCATAGTTTCTCCTGTACTGCTGACTACGGCAGCGGTATTTAATTCCGTTTATATAATCTTTGGATCAAAACAGCTGTCCCGGAAGTATAAGCTTTTCCTTAGGCGGAAAATCCTTGTCAAACGCTTCAACATCTGCATCATCCACGTAGTATCCCTGCGGTGTCTGATATACCCCGGAAACATCGTCAAGATATCCCTGGATCAGTTCCTTGCAGAGAAAGAATGAATCATCAGCACCTTCCGGAAGATCGTGATACCTTATACCGAAGTTCCGTGCATAATCGAATCCGCTTTTTCCGTAGAAATCTATGTTGCCCTCAAACAGAACCGCGCCGAAGCCCAGCTCTGCCGCCTTCTCAATAGAATAATCAAGCAGGATCTTACCATATCCTTTGCGTTTGAGTTCCGGTGTGATGCAGATAGGCCCCATTGTCAGCACCTCTGCATCCCTGCCGTCGTCAGCATTGATCACCGTCTTCATGAACATGTTCTGCCCGATCAGACGGTCGTCTTTTTCCATCACGAAATCAAGCTCTTTCACGAACGCCGGATCATCACGCAGCACATGGATCACGTAGTGCTCACTGCATCCCGGGCGGTAGACGTTCCAGAACGACTCCCTTATAAGGTTCTCGACCTCTCTGTATTCGCCTTTATTTTCCAAACGTATTATAACGTCGTTTATATTCATTGTTTTACCTCCTGAAAATTGTCGACTGCAATTGCCTTTCAGCGGGAGGTTTGTAAGAATGTCTGCAAACCTCCCGGTCAGCCGACAATCTCCGTTGTGTAGTTCTTTTTCAAAAAGCACTCTCCTTTTGTGTTAAACCATATATTGCAATTATAGCATTTAAAACTGTATTTCCAAAGAAAGCAAAGAAAAGTGACCGTCGCATTAACGGTCACTCACGTTCTCTTTATGATACCTGAAGAGGATCTTTGCACGCAGCATTATTGCAGCTTCTGCCGGAGTTCAGATGAGATTTTTTCGTAAAGAGGCGTACGGACGCCGTATTTCTTCCCCATTCTCACTACTTCATATATAAGACCGTCTATCTCAGAGTCTTTACCCGCAGCAACATCACGCTGCAGCGAAGTAGTCATGTCAGGCGAAAGGCCTGCTGTTATATCCAGATTTATGGGGACTATATCCTCACCAAAGCCAATACCCATTGCATCTGCCAGATCGGATATCTCTCTGATCAGTCCGGCAAAGCAGTCTCTGATCTCTCCGGACTTCTGAACTGCCCCTACAGGCACATCGTAGTAAAGACCGCATGCTCCCTGAGGTGATACATATGAAAACTTCCTCAAAGTGTCTCTTTCTATATTGTCTGACAGAATGCCCTCGATACGGCTGCTGCAAAGATCGTCACGTATCCTTTCCAGAAGAGGCATGAGTTCCTCGCTGAGCTCTTTCTGGTCCTTTCTCAGACCAAATACCACTCTCAGAATCGTTCCTTTCATCAGGATGCGGCCCGGCTCACTTATTTCTGACGCGACATAGATACATCCATCTGTCACCGTTATGCCCGGGAGATCCTTCTGCATCTGTGAGCCTGTGCCGAATATGTTGAGGATCGGGATCACTATGGAACCCGGACCTGCAATATCTCTTATAAACGGTATCGTGCTTTCAACGGAATAGCCTTTGACACATACAAATATGACGTCCGGTCTTATATCCTCTCCCGCATTTTTTGACCTTTTGCAGAGTTCGGCGAACTCTTCAGTTGTAAATGCTTTGACCGGATCTATGACAAATTCTCCGTCCGGGCGGCTCACCCTGAGACCGTTCTCTCTCATGGCTGCAAGATGCCGTCCGCGTGCAATGAAAGTGACATCATGTCCGGCATGAGCCATGTGAGAGCCTATCGCTCCGCCCGTACCGCCTGCGCCTATCACCAGGTACCTGAGTCTTTCTTTTTTCATCTGTATCCCTTCCCCGTATGAGCCTTCTTTATGAATTATTATTCTGATGCCATTTCAGTATGGCCATGGAAATTATGATTATATATCCGCAGATGCTCAGTGCATCCGGTATTTCGCCAAACGCAATCAGGCCCCATGCCGAGGTAAACAGAATGTTTGTATAGTCATATACAGATATCTCTCTTGCAGGCGCAAAAGTATATGCGGCAGTTATCGTCAGCTGGCCTCCCATAGCCGACATTCCTGCCCCAAGCAGTATCAGAAGCTGCGTCAATGTCATCGGATGAAAGTCGAACATCATAAACGGAAGGCATACGATGCATGAGAACAGCGAAAATACCATTATTATCACAGGTCCGCGCTCTCCGCTTATGCCCAGCTTACGCACGTATGTGTAAGCCGCTCCGGCTCCAAAGCCCGACAGCAGCCCTGCGAATGCCGGGATGCTTGCGATCCCTGCAGTTGGCTTGATTACGAGCACGGCACCGAAAAATGCTATCGCTACGATAGCCCACTCTTTCCTCGTCGCTTTCTCCTTAAGAATGATCGCCGACATGATTATCGCAAAAAACGGCGACATCTTGTTGAGCACACTGGCATCAGCTATTGTTATATGATCTATTGCCCAGAAATTAAGGATAACGCCCATGGTGCCGTACAGCGACCGGCGTATGAGATCCGGCCAGCTCTCTTTCCTTATATAGAACTTCTCCGGCGTACGTGAAAGTATTACGATAGCAAACATAGCTGCTATCGCATTCCTGAAGAAAGCTTTCTCCATTGTTGGCAGATCGCCTGCCATTCTTACAAACAAAGACATCAGCGAAAAGAAAAAAGCTGATGCTATTATGCAGATTATACCTTTAGTTTTATTGTTCAATTCCTATCCAGCGTTTGATTTCTAAACAGTAGTATTGTCTTGCCTGGCAGATCATGTTCTAAGATAGTCTTTATAATCCCTGAAGCAGAGAAGTGGTTTGCAGTGTTCAAAATCCCAGGTATGTGTTGAGTCTCCGCCGCAGATAAAGCGCTCTGAGCACCCCAGGCATTCACTGCAGCCTTCAGTACGGTCTGTTCTGAACGGCCTGAATCTATTTTTCCACACATCCATGAAGTTGTCTGTCCTGATGTTTCCCTGTACGAGTTCAGGCCTGTTTTCTATATCCAGGCAAGCACAGATGTCTCCGTTACTGCGTATACTTGCAGTAAGTATCCCTGCGCCGCACAGGAAGTAATGGTCGCGTACCATGCGTTCATATCCTGTGCCCAGATAATGCGAACACCCGAATGTTACCTCCATGCCGCACTCCGGGTCAAAGCGTTTTTCGCGAATGTATGCCAGCAGTTCTGCAAACTGTTCGTGAGTCAGCATCATATCACCTGATTCACATGCTCTGCCTATAGGCTCTACATTTATTGGCCTCCAGCTTGTGATGCCCATGTCACAGGCCAGCTTATACACAGACTCCAATTCCCCATAATTGCCCTGGTGCAAAACTGTCGTTATCTGCGGCTGAAAACCTGCATTCTGCAGTGCTTTGATCCCGCGCAATGCGAGCCTCCAGGCTCCTTTTCGCTGCCGGAGATCATCATGGGATCGTTCCATTCCGTCCAGACTTACCGACACTGTCGACATGCCCGCGTCTCTAAGCTTCAATGCGGCCTCATCGTCTATCAGGGTCGCATTTGTCGTCATGCCCCATGAAAACCCCATATCCCTGATGCATTCAGCGATATCAAAGAAGTCCTTATGCATCATAGGCTCTCCGCCGGTCAGACAGATCATCGGCTTGTCTGAACTTATCGTTCCAAGCACTTTTTCTATGTCACCTAAGGTAAGATTCTGTCCTTCCGCAGAACAACTGCTGCCGCAGTGTCTGCACTCAAGGTTGCATCGATCCGTTATCTCAAAAAACAGCCATCTTAAGTGAGGTGACATTCTTAAACTGTCACGATGTGCGGCAACAGTTTCAAGCTGAGAGCGCTTCAGCTCTGAGACCTGCATTACTTACCGCCTGTTGCAGGAGCAGCGCCTCCGCACTTTGGGCACCACTTCTCATCATCTATCATAAGTGAGGTTTTCCATGAGAATCCGCACTTTTTGCATTTATGAGTTCTTTCTACCGGAGGCGGTCCGTAAATGCATGCAAAGTCTTCTTCTATGAAGTCCGGTTTCCCAAGCGGAGAACCGCAGTAGCGGCAGTATTTATCGCCTTCCCTAAAGGTATTCTTGCAATTCGCGCATACCTTACGCTTTGGTAATTCCATTCATGACCTCCTTTCTGAAAAGAGCCGGAATCCCGCTGTTCAGAATTCCGGCTCCTGCTCACTTATAAGTAATTACCTGGCCAGCTTTCCAAGCACTTTACTGTTTTTAACTCTGATCTTGATCTCTCTAGGCAGCGCATACGGCAGGATCGCCTTCAGCTTGCCGTTCTCTGCGGAGTACATCCTCGAAGCCTTCGGATGATCTCTCTCGAGTTTAATCGCGTCGAATTCGCACTTTGTTGTGCAGAGTCCGCATCCGATACATCTGTTGACGTCAACTGTTGTAGCTCCGCACTTGAGGCATCTGTTAGCCTCTGCCCTGATCTGTACCTCTGTCAGAGGCTCTCTGAGATCATGCCATGTCTTTGTCGGATCACCGTCTCTGTGACCAGGCTTCTGTCTCGGCATGTTGTCGTAGCTCTCAACAAGGATATCTTCTCTGTCGAGTTCTATGATCTCTCTGAGGTCACGGCCTACAGTCAGTCTGTTAGGACCCTGATCCTTGTGAACGTATCTGTGGAGTGAATCAGCGATAGGTCTGCCTGCTCCGATAGCATCGATAGCGAACTTCTGACCTGTCACGATATCGCCGCCTGCGAAGATGTCTTCCTCAGCTGTCTGCAGTGTCACAGGGTCAGCTACTATCAGACCTCTAGGGCTGATCTCAACCTTGGTACCTTCGAGCATCTTCTTAAGATCAGGCTTCTGGCCTGTGCAGTACAGTACTGTCGTGCACTCGAGCTCTGTTGTCTCGCTGTCGTCGAACTTAGGGTCGAATCTTCCCTCTGCATCCTTGACCGACAGGCACTTTCTGAACTTGATGCCGCAGACCTTACCGTCTTTCGACTTGATCTCAACAGGGCCCCAGCCGCCGTTTACGCTGATGCCTTCTTCTTCGCACTCTGTTCTGTCTTCAACGCCCATCGGGAGCTCATCATATCTCTCAAGTGCATACATGAAGACCTTGTCTGCTCCGGATCTTACAGCTGTCCTTGCTACGTCAGCTCCGATGTTGCCTCCGCCGATGACTACTACATTGCCGCTGAGCTTGCCTGCAGCAGGAATCTCGCCCTGCATCAGTGCAACTTCGTCTTCATTGATTATTCTCATGAAGTCGATACCGCTCATCACGCCTTCTGCGTCAGCTCCATCGACAGCGAGCTTGCCACCGCTCTGGAGACCGACTGCAACGTAGAACGCTGCATAGCCCTGATCTCTCAGCTGCTGGATGGTAACGTCCTTACCTACTTCACAGCCTGTCCTGAACTCAACGCCCATCTCCTTCATGACATCGATCTCAGCGTCAACAACGTCCTTCTCGAGTCTGAATGACGGGATGCCGTATCTCAGCATGCCACCGAGTGCTTTCTGCTTCTCGAATACTGTTACAGGGTATCCGCGCTTTCTAAGGTAGTAAGCTGCCGAAAGTCCTCCCGGACCTGCTCCGATGATGGCCATCTTGTATTCATCGCCCCAGAATCCGCCGATCTCCTTGCCGCACTCAGGCACGAATCTGTTCTCTGCCTTGAGTTCCTGCGCAGCGATGAACTTCTTGATCTCATCGATAGCTACAGGCTGGTCGATTGTTCCTCTTGTACATCTGTCCTCACATCTTCTGTTACATACAGCACCGCATACTGCAGGCAGCGGGTTGTCCTGCTTGATCAGCTCGAGAGCTTCTCTGTATCTGCCCTGATCTGCCATGTTGATGTAAGCCTGGATCGAAAGGTTTGCCGGGCATGCAGCCTTACATGGCGATGTTCCTGTATCGTAGCAGTTGATCTTGGCGTCTTCTCTGTAGTTCTTGTTCCACTTATGAGGTCCCCAGGCGACTTCGTTAGGGAGCTCTGTGAGCGGATACTCCACAGCCTGTCCGTTCTTTCTGCACAGTTTCTGTCCGAGCTTGGCAGCTCCTACAGGGCAGATCTCTACGCACTTTCCGCAGGCCACGCACTTGTTGTGATCTACATGGGCTCTGTATGCCGACGCCGACATGTTAGGAGTGTTGAAGAGCTGCGATGTCTTGAGAGCGTTGCAGACTGTATTGTGGCAGTTGCAGATACCCACGATCTTGTCCTCGCCGTCGAGGTTTGTGATCTGGTGGACGTATCCTGCAGCCTCAGCCTTGCGCAGAACTTCCATTACCTCATCATAGGTGGCATAGCGCGCGTCCTTTTTAGTCTCTACCAGATACTCAGCCATATCGCCTACTGCGATGCACCAGTAATCTTCGATCTCGCCGCCGCCTTCGCCTCTTATCCTCTGCTGTCTTCTGCAGGAGCATACATCAAGGCAGTACTTGTCATACTTCTTCAGCCAGTATGAAAGCTTCTCATATGAGATGGCCTCACTCTTTCCGTCAATAGCCTTCTCTACAGGGATGACGTGCATTCCGAGTCCGCCGCCGCCTTCAGGAACCATGTGGGCTACCTTACCTACAGGAACCATCGAAGCATAGTGGAAGAATGTAGCGATCTCAGGATGCTCTTCCATGAGCTTGCCTGTCATCAGCATGTACTCGCCGGAGCCGACTACCCACTTCGGAACAAAGTACTGTTTTTCATGATTCTTGGTCTCGCGGTCATACTCGAGCAGGCCCTTGCAGCAGATGCCCTCAGCGATTTTTTCGGCTTCCGCTTCGGACATGTTATTGCGCTTTGCCATCTGCTTGACTGTAAGCTTGACCGTTCTCTTCTTTTTGAAGCTGAGCATGAATCTGACTTCCTCAGTTGTCAGAAGTTTATCCAGCAGCCAGAAATCCGGCTCGTCATTGGCGATCTTTTCAGGCTTTCCTGCCATTCCGAGGTCGTCAGTGATCATAGCAGCCAGCTGTCTGATCAGCTCCTCGCGTTCCTTATCTGCCACTTCATATGTTTCAGGCAGATAGTCACGGTCATTGAAAAAATAATCCTGGAATCTTTCCGGTACCATCTCTCTCTCCTCTCTCTACAGTAAATATCAGTGCACCTGCTTGTATTCAGGTGCATATATCTACACGTTATTTATAGTATATCACGAAGGAGGCCGAATTCTCTGCACAGTTTATCAAAGCGCTCCTGCTCTTTCTCTTTTATAGCTTTTGACAGATCGTTCATGCAATGATGAATGACGTCTGCGTCTTTAAGGACCTCATCCATCGGACCATCTGTAACAAGCTTATCATCATGATGATAGATGGCAGAGCATATAGTCTTCGTCTCTTCCTCATTAGTCAGGTTCAGTTCGCCCAGGATCTCCCTTGCCAGGTCTGCACCCTTATGCGCATGGTCATCATACGATCCGCTCTTATACGCGTGAAGATCATGCAGCATAGCTGCCATTGACGCGATTTCCCAGTCAAGTCCACGCTTTTTTGCTATCATGGTCGCCGCAAGTGAAACGCCATAAAGATGCACGATCGCGCCGGTTCTCTTATCCTCATTTTCCATTTTATTAAGTTCGGCATTTACGTATGCCCGAAGATCCTTCAGTCTGCCCATAACAACTACTCCTCCACCGGAAATTCCCGGTCACGCTAAACAAACCTGATTTATCTCTCAGCAGCTATCAATACAGTTCAGCAAACCCGTAATTGAATGTATGCTTATTCATTCGGGTTTTTTAGTCCTTCAGACGATTATTGTGGCTATGAAGGACTAACTTTTTAGTACCTATGACTCATATTTGGCTTCTTGAGGACTAACTCTCTTTCAGCCGTTCGTACGTTGAGCTTACTTCAATTCACTTTTAAGGTCAACAACCTCACATACAGGCAGTAACTTGCTTTAAAGATAAATAATTTCCCGTCTATAAATTCAAAATGATGCATATATTTTCAAACTCACGCTTCTATGCATTGCAGATAAACCCTATGTTTGATAGTAGTTAGTCACTCAGATACCCGATTTAGCTTTTATGGACTAATTTTTTAGTACCTGCGATCCAATTTTGGCTTCAAAAGGACTATGTGTTTGCCAAAAGTTGGAATACTCTTGGTCACAAGACGTATTTCAGCACGGTTCAGGCTAATATCAGGCAGAGGACCAAAACAAAGAAAAAGTACTATTATTTCCCGAACAATAGTACTTTGACCCCGCCTAATACCGTCTTGGATGTCTGGCTTTCTGTACAAAAAACTTTCTCTGAAAATTTAATCAATATTTCACTTTCCGCAATAAGCCTTTATAGCTTCGGATGCGAATTCTGCTGCGCCATCTCCGGCTGCAGCATTTATATTTTCGCCTGATTCTCGTATTCAGTCATTTTCTTCTCCCTCATCGGCAGTAACCATAATCATAGTTATTTCATTGCTGTCCTGCGTACCATACTCAGCTCATCTATATCTATGCAGTTTTCGAAACTGTTCTCTTTAACGCCCTCGATACATTCATCGAGACCCATCCACATAACACTGTCAACCTCTTCCTCCTGAAGAGTGAACTCGTTCTCATCAAGATCAAGCCACATCATGAAGACTCTTGTATATTGTCTGTCATGATATGGTTTTCCGAAAAATTCATCATCCCAGGTAATATATTTATCGCCGCAATATATGAGTTCAGATTCTTCTGCTGTTACTCCAAGCTCTTCTCTGAGCTCGCGTACGGCGGATTCTCTGAACTCATCACCGGCAGGAATGTGTCCGGCACTTGAGATATCATAGCAGCCGGGGAAAGATTTGTTCTGTGATCTCTTCTGGAGAAGAATTTCTGTCTTTCCTGATTTCTTCCTCAGCAGCCACAGATGTGAAGTCCGGTGTCTTATTCCTTCAAGATGAGCTGTTTCGCGATCTATGGTCTCTCCGGTCGGCTCCCCATATTCATTAACCACATCAAATATTTCCAACTCTCAGTACCCCATTTTAGTCATTATTCCGTCGGAATCGACTCCCGGATGTGTCAGATAAAGCCTGACAATCTTCTCTGTCATCTGATAGTCGAGTCCGTATTTTCCTGATATTTCTGAAGGGCTTTTTCCCTTCTGTGTATACCTTATTATGATCTCGATTTGCTTCTTCAAGTCGGCCGTACCTGTCTTAGTAAGTGATACTTTCTGCTTTTGCGGAATATCTATGCGAGTGATCGCGACCTCATTTTTGCGCAGTTCAGCAGTCGCCATGGTAATCGCCTGATGAAATCTTCTGGATCCGCAGCTGCCCGGGTTAAGCAAGACCGTCTTCCCATTGTAAGACTCTTCATACTTATGAGAATGACCGTAAATCACAAGATCATACTTACTCAGGTCTTCAGGCAGATCGCTCTTCCTGTGGGTCATGTACACATGCTTCCCCGCAAGATCAAAATCCAGGGAGTACGGTATATGCTCCGCCCAGTCCTTGTCATTATTGCCGCGCACAACATATACAGGTGCGATCTTTTCGAGATCGTCTATGATCTCCTGCCTGTTTATATCCCCTCCGTGAAGGATCACATCACATCCTTGCAGAGCATTTATTACTTCCGGTCTTAGCAGACCATGTGTATCCGAAACAATTCCTATTTTCATATCACCAAATATGTTCTCTATAGTCCGGTCCTGTATAGTTCGATCACATTAATCACCGGTTCTTCATACGGATGGACTTCTTTTATAGCAGCAATAGTCTCATCAAGACGATTGCCATTTACAGTTACTTCAACTTTGAGTTCCTCTTCCTCGCTTATCTCGCCTTCATTTCCGATAAAAGGATCTGTGCCCGGAAGAGGTCTCCAGGTACCGATAACCTTGCTGTATGAGAGACAGCAGTCGTAGTTGCCTATGTGTCCTGCATCTGTACTTTGAAGAACTTTTCTCAATTCTGCAAAATGTGTTTCAGGAATGAATATCTCAAGCTTGAAATATCTGTTGTCCATTTCAGTCACCTTTATATGCGTTTCCTCTGTAAACTTCGTTTTATCGAATCGTGCCTGAGAGAAATGTCAGCCTGATCAGGTGTCTTTCTCATAGCTCATATGTCGCTCCATTCCCTACATTAGGATCGTGACTGCACAGCACTTTGACACAGTCCGGGTCTTCAGCAGTCTTTGCTATCCATCTGAGTGTCTTTAGCTGAAGACCCTTTTCTGCGCCAAGCCCTGCCGCTTTCATTTCTTCCCAGTTACCCGGCGAGATCGCGGCGTCTGCCGCCAGTAAAATGTATTTTTCGCCGTTTTTTATTATAATTCCGGCATGGCCATCTGTATGACCAGGCAGGCTCACCATCATGATCGACTCGTCTCCCGTGATATCTATAGCCCGGTTCATCGGTCCGAGCTGATATCCCCTGTAAAAAAGGCGCTCGTATCTGACTGTTTCCCACAGTTCTCTTACCTGACGCATTCTGTATTTTGTGCGGACTGACCAGTAGGCTTCATCTTCCGGAACGATTATCCTTTGAGCATTGCTTACTGACAAGAGACCGTCAACATGGTCTGCATCGAAATGGGTGATCAGGACAGCAGTTAAGTCTTCAGGTTTTATACCTCTCGCATCCAGCTGCTTAACGACTGTCATCCCGTCCGGGACATCCGGGTGATACAACGCAGTCAGGTGTCTTGGCAGATCCGGATCTCTGCTCCATCCCGTATCCACGAGATACAGGCCTGATGGATGCTCGACCAGATAAGCACTTACAGGCAATGTGACTCTGTGGCTGTCCGGAGTTATCATCGCTCTCGTAATATCGCTTGAGAAACGTCCTCCATTATTCAGCAGATCCTTCTTTATTCTTATGCTTCCGCAGTGCAGGACGTGGATTTTCACGTTCTTTTTCATATCTTCTCCTACAATCGGAATCTACGCATCAAGATCCCCATTCATATTCTCTAATGAATCGATCGTGATTCTGCATCCAGGTTTAATGCGCTGCATGATAAACTTCATAATATTTTCCGGTACACCTACACATCCTCCTGTATATGTGCGATTCACTCTGAAACAGTGAAAAAAGAATGCGAAACCTTTTTCTTCTTCACATTCCGAGTTATACCCCATGTTCAGAACGTATTGGTATGCATAATCATAATCCGAGATATGTTCACTGTTTTCTGTATCAAGACCGGGTACATCCTTCACATTTACAAGCTCGTTAAAGTGCATCCCCTCTCGTGCATCTCCTGACCAATAATAGTTTTCATCCACCTTGGTATACTCCATTTGACAGCCGGGATCATCTGCTAACCCAAAGGCCTTGTCGATTGTGAATGTTCCAACCGGAGTATAAGCATCATTTATATTGGCATCTCCCAGACCATCCTTACCTATAAATCCGGGTGTCGCGATGATTTGCTGCCATTTGCCATCCTGGTTTCTTTCATGCATCGTAACATATGCGGTCGTTTTATCTACACCGGCAACAACAATCAACTGATCCGCTTCCTTTGCTGCATCGAGATCCGTTACCCATTCAGGCGATTCACGAACCACCTGATCTGTAAAATACAGGGTGTCATTCTTACCGGAATCTGTATTTTCATCAGCTTCCTTCTGAACTGAACAGCCGGCAGCTGCTGTAATTGTTATAATGGCCAACAAAACTATTACTATGCAGTTTTTTAATGTTTTCATTTTATCCTTTCCCTTGCAAATCTTGCTAATGTTTGTCAAGCAAGTTTTTCAATATCAGTATACAAAAAAGACGTATCAAAACAAATGACCGCAGTTGCGGAT
>JBGUKU010000084.1:0-11834 GCA_045114615.1 Anaerovoracaceae bacterium | reverse complement strand
AGATGAGGAATCGCTTGACGAACTTGCGAGAAGGTCAAGAGGAACCCCGAGAATTGGAAACAGACTTATCAAGAGAGTCAGAGATTTTTCTGCAGTTATTGCCGACGGGGAGATAGATATAGATATTACAAGAAAGGCTCTCGATGCTCTGGGTGTCGATGAGCTCGGACTTGAGAAGCTTGACCGTGACATTCTTTCCACCATCATCAAGGGTTTTAACGGCGGACCGGTCGGCATCGAGACTATAGCGAGCGCCATAGGAGAAGAACGTGTCACTATAGAGGATGCCAACGAGCCATATCTGATCCAGGCAGGGCTTCTGTACAGGACACAGAAGGGAAGAGTTGCTTCCCGCGCTGCATATGAACATATGGGCCTTATGGGATTCTACACTGAACCGGATGATGCCGGGAAAGACATCTCTGAGATGCCGAATCCGCGGAAGGCAGGGAAAAAGGACGGAGAGCAGCTTACACTGGATGATTTGTAGAGATAAAGCAGATGAGAATAGACGATTTTGATTATAAACTGCCTGAAGAGCTGATCGCGCAGACTCCGATGGAGCAGCGCGACGGCTGCAGGCTGATGGTACTTGACAGGGCAGGAAAGACGGTGGAACACCGTCATTTTTACGATATACTGGATGATGTAAACCCGGGCGACTGTCTAGTGCTTAACGATTCACGTGTAATCCCTGCCAGAATGTATGGCATCAAGGAAGGGACCGGAGCACATATCGAGGTGCTTCTGATCAAGAGGATATCCGGAGACAGATGGGAATGCATGGTCAGACCGGGAAAAAGGCTCCATGAAGGCGATACTGTCATCCTGGCTGGCCGGACAGATACTGTTCCTTCGGGTTATGAGGGAGATATGAGCGAAGGTTATCTCGTCAACGGGACAAAGGCTTTGTTCAAGGGCCATGTCATGGGTTATCATGATAAGGAAAACGGGACCAGACTGATCGAATTCGAGTATGAAGGCATCTTCATGGAGAGACTCGAGGAAATAGGCTCCATGCCGCTTCCGCCTTATATCTCCAGAAAAGCGGAAGACTCCGATAAGGAGATGTATCAGACGGTTTACAGCCGCATCGATGGTTCGGTAGCTGCTCCGACTGCCGGGCTGCATTTTACTGAAGAGCTTCTCCGGAAAGCAGAAGAAAAAGGAGTCCGCATAGCTTATGTGACTCTTCATGTCGGGATCGGCACCTTCAGACCGGTCAAGGTCGACGTTGTCGAAGAACACAAGATGCACTTTGAGGAATGCTCGATAGACGAAGAGAATGCTGATATCATAAATGATACTATCGAACAGGGCGGACGCATCATATCTGTCGGAACAACTTCTACCAGAACACTTGAGAGCATGGCGGGAATGCCGTTCCAGCCGTTTTCAGCCATGAATTCCACCGATAAGCCATTCAGGGTCAAGGCCGGAGAAACTGCGACCGGGATATTTATCTATCCGGGATATGAATTCAAGATAGTTGATGCGCTTATTACAAACTTTCATCTGCCTAAATCGACTTTGCTGATGCTTATATCCGCGCTTTACGACAGAGAAGAAATACTTAAGGCATATGAAATCGCCGTAAATGAGAAATACAGATTCTTCAGCTACGGCGACGCGATGCTGATCAAATAGGAGAATACTATGGGCAATTCCGCACTTATTTTCGAACTTCTTCATAAAGACGAACGGACCAAAGCCAGAAGGGGACGCATCACGACTCCTCACGGTGTCATAGAGACTCCTGTTTTCATGCCGGTTGGCACGCAGGCCACAGTAAAAGCAATGAAGCCAGAAGACGTAGACCGAACCGGTGCGCAGATCATTCTGGGCAATACATACCACCTGTACCTGAGACCGGGGAGTGACATAATAAGAGAAGCCGGCGGACTCCATAAGTTTATGAACTGGGACAAGCCTATACTTACCGACAGTGGAGGATATCAGGTATTCAGTCTTGGTCACATGCGTAAGATCACCGAGGAAGGTGTAAAATTCCAGTCATATATTGACGGAAGCAGACATATGCTTACTCCTGAAAAGTCCATAGAGATCCAGACAGATCTTGGGTCTGACATAATGATGGCTTTCGATGAGTGCGCGCCTCCGGATGCTGACTACGCATATATCGAAAGATCCCAGGCAATGACTACCCGCTGGCTTGAGAGATGTATAGCTGCTCACAAAAATACCGAAAAACAGGCGCTTTTCGGCATTATGCAGGGAGGGTTCTTTAAGGACCTCAGGGAGAAAAGCGCTGAGTCGATCGTCGACTTTGACCTTCCCGGATATGCGATAGGCGGCATCTCAGTCGGAGAGACAAAGGAAGAATATATAGGCGTGCTCGAGTATGCACCTGATCTGCTGCCGGAGAATAAGCCGCGTTACGTTATGGGAATCGGGACTCCTGACTATATTTTCGAGGCTGTGGAGCACGGAGTAGACATGTTCGACTGCGTGGAGCCTACAAGGATAGCCCGTCATGGCATGGCAATGACAAGTCATGGCCGCCTGAGCATAAAAAACGCAAAATTCGCGAGGGACTTCGGTCCTCTCGATCCTGAGTGCGACTGCTATACATGCAGGAATTACAGCAGGGCATATTTGAGACATCTGTTCAGGGAAGGAGAGACTTTATCGCACATGCTGCTTTCCGAACACAACCTCAGATTTCTCTCACGTATGTGTGAAAACATCAGGTCATCAATCGAAGAAGACAGGTTTTCAGAATTCAAATCAGAGTTTTATTCAAAATATTATGAAGGGAACGCCTGATCGTGCTAACTGTAAGTGTCAGAAAAGAATTCCTTAACAAGGATATATGCCTGGTTGAAGCGCGAAAGATTATTTCAGAAGGTAAGGTCATCAATATGAACGAACATCAGCTGGCGCGTGAGATTTATTTTCATGCGCTGGCATTTTTCTTCTGTGAAAAAACGGGCCTGATGCGTAAGATGAAAACGCATGCTGATCCTATAAACTTACATGATGGCGGAGACACTTTACTGAGGAGATTTGTGTATGCGTCTTCATGGACGATAATAAGAGGAAAGAAACAGTAATGAAATTAACAGATACAATAATACTGAATACTGATACTCTTTGCCCGGCTGCAGAGCATTGCGGAGGCTGTATTTATCAGGGTGTGGAATATGCTGAACAGTACAGACAGAAAGATAAGGCGATCAGGCGTCTGCTTAATAAACACGATATCGATGAGTCGATATATCTGGGTATGGAGCCTGCAATCTGCACCGGCCGCTACAGAAATAAGATGGAGTATACTTTCGGCGACCTGGAAAAAGGCGGAGAACTTGAGCTCGGCATGCACTACAAGGGACGCTGGATGTCTATAATAACTACGGATGAATGTCAGCTTGTACCTGAATCGTTCAATATGGTTCTCCGCGCTGTTCTCGAATTCTGCCGATCAAAAGGGTACAGACCCTATCATCGAAAGACTCATGAGGGATTACTGCGAAATCTTGTAGTAAGATGCGGAGTCAGAACAGGTGAGTTGCTGGTAAACATAGTTACAGCAAGCGACGGTGAAGCAAACGGAGCTAACGCATTTTTTGATGAGAAAGGTTTCATGGACACTTTGCTTGGCCTTAATACCGCTGATATGAAGATCGTCGGTATAATGAGAACTTTCAACGACAGTCTTGCTGATGCCGTTATTGATGAGAGCCATAAGGTATTATGGGGACGCGATTTTTACAACGAAGAGATACTTGGGCTGAATTTCAAAGTAAAAGCCTTTGCATTCTTCCAGACTAACATTGATGCAGTAGAGAGACTGTACAGTGATGTGCTTGAAGTCGTTCCTGATGTGAACGGAAAGACGGTTTATGACCTTTACTGTGGAACAGGCACGATATCGCAGCTTATGGCATCAAAGGCCAGGGATGTATACGGAATAGATATCGTGGAAGATTCCATTGAAGCTGCGCGTTCCAATACAGAACTTAACGGGATCTCAAATTGCCATTACATCTGCGGAGATGTCAAGGAGAAGCTCGATGAGATCCCTGAAAAACCCGATGTCATTGTTGTTGATCCTCCGCGTGTCGGTATACACGACAAAGCAGTAGCCATGCTTTGCAGATACGGTATTGATGAGATCGTTTACGTAAGCTGCAATCCTAAGACACTGTGTATAAATCTTGACAGCTTCCGTGTAAACGGATATGAAATCAGATCTATAAAAGCTTACGACAACTTCCCGATGACCAAACATGCAGAGTGTATCTGCCTTTTGTCAAAAACTGATAGGGGAGCGACCTATCCTGAAGAAGCCTGATGGAAAAGTTTATGTTATAATTTATTCGCAGACAGCCATTCGTTTTATGTAAAAGAATCAGGGGATGATACGATGAAATACTATCTTTATAATCCGCTTGCCAACAATGGTATCAAATCTCATATACCGGAAGGAGCAAAGCTGATCGATGCATCAAAGACCGATTATCCGGGATTTTTTGCAGGTCTCAAAGACGATGATGAAGCTGTCCTGATCGGGGGAGACGGCACTATAAATTTTTTCATCAATCATGTGGATCCTGAAACGCTGAAAAACAATGTTTATCTTTACGGAAACGGTTCGGGTAACGATTTCCTTAACGATATCGGTGAAAAACCGGGCAAGGAGATATTGCTCAATCCTTATCTGACAAATCTACCGACAGCAACGGTAAACGGCAAAAAATATAAATACATAAATAATATGAGCTTTGGAATTGACGGGTACTGCTGCGAAGAAGCCGATAGGATAAAGGCAAAAAAACCTAAAAAAAAGATAAACTATACTGCAATAGCTATAAAAGGCTTGCTGTACGCGTTTAAGCCGCGTCATGCATGGATAGAGGTAGACGGTAAGGAATATGAATTTGATAATTGCTGGCTTGCTCCGGCGATGAATGGCAGGTACTGCGGCGGCGGTATGATGCTTGCCCCGGGGCAGGACAGAAATTCAGATTTACTGACAGTCATAGTGTACATGAGCAAGTCAAAGCTGAAATCACTCATGAAATTTCCGCTTATCTTCGAAGGCAAACACGTAGAGCTTACTGATATGGTAAAGGTTATCACCGGCAAGAAAATTCATGTAAGGTTTTCCGAGCCTTGTGCGGTACAGATAGACGGCGAGACTATACTGAATGTGAGCGAATACCGGGCTGAAAAATAATAACGGAAGAAACATCAAGCAAACATAAAAAACGGCTCTGAGGCGAAATAACGGCGCCTCAGAGCCTGTTTGATTGCCTGATTGAACCCAGTTTATTTGGAAGGATAACGTCCCACAAACTTGAGTGTTTCGCAAACAGCGTTAAGATCAGCGAGCATCTTCTTACCTTCAGCAGACTGGTCATCGCCATCACATTCAGTGTAGAAGTAGTATCCCCATTCCTCATAATTGAGAGGCCTTGTATGGAGGAAACGGATATTGAATCCATTGCTGCTGATGGCGTTGATAGCCTTCACGAGTGATCCCTGAACGTTCTTGACAGTAAAGATCATCATAAAGCGGGAACCTTCTTCGCAAGCGGACTCATTTTCTTTTCTTGAAAGAACAGCATAGCGGGCAACTTCATCGTTAGCTTCCCATTTGAATACTTTTACTATACTGAGATCGCCCTTATAAAACATATCCAAAACATAAGGTACCATTCCGCTTCTGCTGCGCTCAAACGGAAGTACGCATGCGTCACAGTCTCCTGATACTACTGCCTCATAAGTCTTGTCATAGTTTGCGCAGTCAACGCGGACAGCATCCGGTGCGATAAAGCTTGCTGCCTTGTAATCTTCAGGATCCATGCCTGCGCAGTATGCGATACGTTCTACTTTAATTTCATTACTTGCCACGATAATTACTCCTTTATTATTATAGATTGTTATTACAACCTCCAATATATTCTTAAATTTTCATTAATGCAAGCGATTATGCATTTTGATACAGAAAATTCTAAAGAGAGGGGAAGATCAGTCAACTATTCTGCTCTCATTTTCTACCGGCTCAGTATCATCCAGAAGTCCGCGTTTGCGCATAATTCTTTTTTTCAGGCGCTTGAGCCATCTTTCAACAATTAATACAGCGATAGAACCGACGATTGCAGCCTCATAGAAGCCTGTGCCGATTGCAAGTCCGATACATGCTGATGTCCACAGACCAGCTGCAGTCGTGAGACCTTTAATATGACCTCTGTTGACCATGATAGTACCGGCACCCAGAAAACCAATGCCTGAAACGACCTGGGCTCCTATACGGGAAGCATCTCCGCTGAAATGAGTTGCGGCAAATACACCTGTACTCATTGCAATCATTGCACCCAGACATACAAGTATGTGTGTCCTGAGACCTGCTGCTGATCCGTGCGCATCTCTTTCAAAGCCTATGACACCGGCACATATGATTGCCAGAAGGGTACGTATTATCAGAGTCAGCAGATTTGGCTCAAGCAGCCAGGGGAATTTATCAACTATCATGACCGCACCTCCTTTTCCTGTTTTGAGAAGTATTATACACCTATCAGACATGTAAAGTAAAAGTCCCGGACATTGCCGGGACTTTATAAAACAATTTTTTTTAATTGTCGATTAGCCCTGTGTGAGGCTGATTACGCTCTGGATCTGTCCCCAAACGATAAGTGCCATGAAGAGAGGTCCAAGCCACTTGATGCAGAAGTTGAAGAAGCCTTTCGACTTGAATGCCGAGCTTGACTCAACTTCGTCATCGATGTAATGAGGAACTACCCAGCCGATGAGGATAGCCATGATGAGACCTGTCAGAGGCATCAGGATACCTTCAGCTACAGCATCCCAGACATCGAGTACATCCGGAATTCCGAAGAGGTGGAACCACTGCATTGTAGTTCTTTCACCAAGTCCGTCGAGAGTAGTCATCATGTTACCGATGAGTGCCCATGCTGCCATTATCATTGTAACTCCGAATCTGTTAGCGGACTTACCAGCCTTGATGCGGCTGTCGAGGATAGCGGAGATACCGCCTTCCATCATGCCGATCGAGGAGGAGAGGCAAGCGAAGAATACGAGGAGCCAGAACAGGAATGCGAAGATTGCTCCGCCTTTCATGTCGTTGAATACTGTAGGCATGGATACGAAGAGAAGTCCAGGGCCTGCACCGAAGTCGATACCGAATGCTGAGCAAGCAGGCATGATAGCAAGACCGGCGAGCAGAGCAGCACATGTATCACCAACAGCAACGATAACAGCATCCTTCTCGAGGTTCTCTTTCTTATCCAGATATGAACCGTAAGCGATCAGACATCCGGATGCAAGTGAGAGTGAGAAGAACATCTGTGAACCGGCAAGCTTCAGTGTTTCGAAGAAGTCTCCAACAGATGACAGACCTTCGAAGTGAGGCTTGAACAGGAATGCGATACCTTCACCGGCACCGTTAAGTGTGCAGGATCTGATAACGATGATAACGAGCATAATGAAGAGCGCAGGCATAGCGATCTTGCAGAATTTCTCAATACCACCGGATACTCCGCCGAGCACGATGATTACTGTAAGTGCAAGGAAGATCAGTACCCAGATAACAGATGATGTGTTAACGAGTGTTTCACCAAATGTAGCACCAGGATCGAACTGATTGCCTGCGAACATACCGAGCGACTTGAAGAAGTACTTCATTACGTATCCGCCGAATGTGCAGTAGAATGCAATCAGGAAGAAAGGTACTATTGTCTGAAGAACACCGTTGAATGTGAATCCAGGGTGAATCTCCTTGTAAGCTTCGATAGCAGCTTTCTGCGACTTACGTCCGATAGCGATCTCGGAAAGGATCAGTGGATATCCTACAACTACGAGAAGGATCATGTAAAGGAGAAGGAATGCGAATCCTCCGCCGAGACCCATCTTGTAAGGGAATCCCCAAAGGTTACCAAGACCAACTGCGGAACCGAGTGAGGCCATTAAGAATCCGAAATTGGACTCAAATTTGCCCTTGTTTTGTTGTTCCATAACAATACCTCCTTAAGATAGAAAAGCATTTCTGCTTAAATATACACAATGAATTATACTCTGAAATAAAGTGATGTCAATATGAAAGCGCCTTCACAAAATCTTCACAATTAAAAACAACAATAAAATTTCAATACTTCCAAGGGATACCAATTATCATTCGCTTAAAACACATTCCAGCGTATAAAGTGCCGTATTCTGTCGAAAAAAGAGGGCAGACGAGCCGCCCTCAAAATAATAATTATTATTATATAGTATGACTATCCTTTAAATTTGAAATCGCCGTCGCGCCAGCCTTTCTCGTATTCATAATGCCATACTTCAGGAACATGAACTGTACCGGCTGGTACTGTACGGGTTCCGTACTCGGCAGGATGCTGTTCCGTAACGGTTTCATCCCAGCCAGGAGTTACTTCATTCCATGCAGGGGATATCTCCTGACCGGTGTTAGGATCAATGACTGCATCATGATGAATCGTTTCTCCATCATGATGGACAACTTTGGTCTCAACCCATGCGTCTCTTATAAGATATGTTTCTTCCTGATAGACTATCTCATCATGCTCAGGTACATCAACGACCTTCTTTTTGTGATTTTCTCTCTCTCTGAGCCATTTATCGTGTGCTGCTTTGCGCTCTTTCTTCCTCTGCTCTTTGCTGCTCCAGGACGTAAGACCTGTCTCAGTTCCTTTGGTAAAGTATTCACCGCTTTTCTCTACTACATTTGAAGGCATAGGAGCATATGCTCCGGCTTTTGCATTAGGAAGCTGGTTAATGATTTTTCCCCATAAAGCTGCTGCAGGTGTAGACATCGATGACATCTCTACATTCTCGTCTGTACCGATCCATATAGATGCTGCATAGGTAGGAGTAAACCCGTCAAACCAGATATCGTACTGATCGTTTGTCGTTCCGGTCTTGCCGCCGGGTTCAACATCTGAAACAGACATATATTTATTGTAGCTAACGACGGATTTAAGAACTTCCTGCATTATCCAGGCGACACCTTCGTTCAAAGCTTCCGATTGCTCGGATTTGCCTTCGAGAAGCAATTCACCGTTACGGTCGAGTACTTTTGTGTAGCAAATTGGTGTATTGAGTTTGCCTCCACCAGGGAATGATGCGTAAGCAAGAGCCATCTCAAGAGGTTCAACGCCCTGTGTCATGGCACCAAGTCCGAGCGCAGCCGGATTTGCATCGTTTACCGGATTGCTAAGATCATCCTGTACAGTGGTAAGACCAAACTTTTTGAGCTGCTCGATAGAATAATCATTTCCGACCTGAAGAACAAGTTTAACTGCACAGGTATTTATGGATTTCTGTATCGCCGTTTTAAAAGTGTTTTTTCCGGAGAATGAATTATTGAAGTTGTTTGGCCAGTATTTACCTTCAATCTTGGTCTTTTCATCTTCTATCGATGAATGCACGGTTACATAATCACCCCAGCCCTTTGTACCTTGCTTATCAATATGAAAATCGGTGAAAGACCATTTTTTTCCTTCAGCAGCAAGATCAAAGCTCTTTTGCAGAGCGGCACCGTATACTGCAAGAGGCTTGATCGATGAACCGGGCTGACGCGGATTGAGAGACCTGTTGAGCACCTTTTGCCCTCCGAACTGCCGTCCGCCAACCATGGCCTTGACCTCACCGGTGCCGACACCAACAATTGTCATAGCAGCCTGCGGCTGTCTTTGTCTAGGCGATAGGGTATATGCCTTCTGAGTAACGATAACATCTTCTCCGTTGATTACCAGGGCTCCCTGATAATATTCATCTTCAAAGAAAGATTTGTCTATGATAACATTTCCATTCCCGTCAGAGGATTTATACGCAGATGGTATATTCAGATATCCGCCCGCAATGGAGTACATGATGTCATCATCGTCGTAGAAGTAGTAATTCCTGAACTCAAGGCTGTAATCAGTTGCTCCGTCAACTTCCGTCTCATATATATGCAGCTTGTGATTTGCCATGATCGTTATGCTGCCGTCATTTCCGACTACAACATCGCCGTCAGCTCCGCTGAGAGTGAAATTGCCGTCATCATCAAAGTAATTTGCATATTTATATAGAGCTATCTGACCGTCGTTGTTGAGCATATTGCCGTCAGAATCCAGAGGAGCACTGACGTAAGGGAAGTTGTTTCCATCCTGAAACTCTTTTGCGATGACCTCCATAGCAGTGCTGTCTACAGTAGAATAGATCTGAAGACCTTTTGTATAGACGGTGCGTTCTGCATCCTCATATTCCATTCCATACTGTTCCATAAGATCAGCAATAATGGTATCGACCAGATATTCATGAAAGAATGAATAGATGTTGCTGCTTGATTTCAGATTAGGATTTATAAATTCGTTTAACGTAAGATTATAAACACTGTCATACGCCTCTTTATCTATCAGATTTTGACTAAGCATAAGATCAAGCGTGAGCTGACGCCTTGATCGTGAGATATCGTTAGTGACTACGGTGTCAGGTTCTGTGGCTACAACCTTGGAATCCACGACATCCTGAGCTTCGCTGGCTAGTTTGAGAAGGGCATAGGTATCAGGTGACTGAGGCAGTGCAGCCAAGGAAGCACATTCCACAAGATCAAGATCCTTTACTTTCTTAGAGAAATATGTGCGGGCAGCCGCATTGACACCATAGCATCCATGTCCCAGGTAAATGGTGTTTAGATATGCCTCTATTATTTGTTCTTTACTGAGGGAGTGCTCAAGCCGGCTGGCGTAATACATCTCCAGGAGCTTGCGCCTGATACTTCGGACACTTTTGGTGTCTGCGAGATACACGTTACGTGCAAGCTGCTGAGTTATGGTACTTGTACCGCTGATGCGCCCGCTTCCGGTCAATGATGAAAGTACCGCGCCTATCATTCTGGTCCAGTTGAACCCGTGGTGCTTCCAGAAAGTCTTATCCTCAATAGCAACGAAAGAGTTGATAAGGTCTGCAGGCATGTCTTCATATTTTATAACTTTACGATTTTCCGTATAAAAGATGTTGTCTACCTGTTTTCCCTGATCATCGTATACGACTGAAGCAGTATCTATCTGAGAATAAATATCTTTATAGTCATATTTAGGAGCGGTGGCAATGATGGAAAGGACAACTAAAAGAGCCGCCATCATACAAAGAATGCCAATATCCCCTATATCGCGGAGCAGCTTGAGAAAACTGAATTTATATTTTTTGTTTTTTATGGTTTTGCCGTCTTTTTCGTAAACGGCGCCCTGTGAAGGATCATAATCTTTGTTCTTCTTGAGGAAGAGGATACGTACGATATCTCCCTTTTTAAGAGGACGTTTGTTCTTGCTTTTCTTCTTGCTCTTGCTCTTTTTTTCTTTGGCGCTAACTACTTTATTTTCTTTGCTTTCTGCAGTATCCGTGTTTTCCTTGATTTCTGTATCTGCTTTATCATTCTGAATCTCCGCATCCTTTTTAACTTCCTGAGTTTTATCCTCCGCAATAACCGGATTTTCTATAACATCATCATCCTCAGTATTGATTTCAGCTTTCTCCGGTTTTTCTGAGGAAGCTGAACTTATAATCTCAGAAGGAATTTCTTCCTTTGCGTCGATGTCATTTTCTTTGCCGGAAGGTACGGATGTATCAGTTTTATTGCCGTCCTGTACTTCTGCCATCTCCGATGGTTCTATATTTTTCCATGTAAAAGTCTGAGCGGCAGCAACCTTTACAGTTTTCTGTATGTCAGTTTCTGCAGGATCGTTTTCATCAAGATACGAATTTATGTCAGCGGACAATTCGTCAGCAGGGTTTTCGAACTTTGACAGAAACTCATCTATTTCCCGTTCTGTTTCAGTCCTTTTATCTCTGTC
>JBGUKU010000083.1:0-48229 GCA_045114615.1 Anaerovoracaceae bacterium | reverse complement strand
TACCCATGGTGCAGCTGGCCCCAAGAGCCTCAGCTTCGACCGTCATACAGAACGGAACGCCGTAGTTCTCAAAGCAGTCGTTATCATATATGGCCTTTGCAAGGTCTGCCATCATTCTCGCATCTGTGTGGGCTTCAGGCAGATAAACTCCGCATACATCCTGCAGAGCCTTTGTGACCATGTTCATCATTCCTCCCGGGCAGATGCATGCAGGCCTGTCCGCCTTCATGCCCGAAAGGATCTTTATAAGTCTTTCATTAGCTGTTGTCATTTTATTTCCTCTTTTACTTGAACGTCGGGAATATCAGGCATTCCGAAAGAAGTCTCTCGTAGTTCTCAGTAGCGCCGAGCTCCAGATAGTCCATTTCATGGGCAAGCGCTTCCATATCTCTTTTTACGCTTCCTGACATCAGCGCCATATATGCGCCTGTCTTCGATGTGTTGCCTACATACTCAATACGGTCCTCGACCTCAAACGGAAGTATGCCCGTACCCGTGATGCTTTCTGCAGGGAGGTGGGCTCCGAACTGCCCTGCAATCAGGACTCTGTCGAGATCAGCCATGCCAATGCCTGCTTTCTTCATCAGAGCCATGAATCCCGACAGTATCGCACCTTTTGCAAGCTGCACCTGGCGCACATCGCCCTGTGTGATGTACAAAGGATCGCTGCCGTTGCCTCCTTCAGTCATTTTGAATGACCTCTTTCCTTCTTCATCAACGGCTATGTATTTCGACCTGTAATCATCATCACTGAACTTATCAGCCTTGACGAAGGCTCCGGTCTTTCTGACTATGCCGGTTCTGAGAAGCTCTTTCGTTACTGTAAGGATGCCGCTTCCGCAGATACCTGCAGGTTCGCAGTCCCCGATTATCTTGAGAGCTATACCATCCTCATTGATATGAATATCTTCGATTGCACCTTCTGCAGCACGCATTCCGGAGCTGATGTTCATACCTTCAAGTGCGGGACCTGCAGCGCATGAGCACGACATGAGATGTCCGTCAGCGGCGAGAACTATCTCACCGTTAGTGCCTATATCAATGAACATCACGTTGCCCTTCTGATGTTTGAGATCGCATACATACGCTCCTGCAACAATGTCTGCTCCGATGTATGCAGAAACAGAAGGAAGACAGTAAAGTCTGGCTCCCGGAGCGGCTTTCAGTCCTATATCCGAGGCATTTACATCTTTTGCACGCGCAAAAACCGGAGCAAACGGAGCCTTTCCTATAGGCCTGGCATCGACTCCCATGAGCATATGCATCATGGTGCAGTTTGCGCCTACTGTCACTTCGTATATCTGATCCTGAGTCAGTCCGTGCTCATCGCATATCGATTTCACCATCTTGTTGATGGATCCGACGATTGCCTTCTGAAGCTTTTCCCTCCCGTCTTCAGGATTCTCTATCTCATAAGTGATCCTTGTAAGAACATCAAGTCCGAAAAACTTCTGAGCGTTTATCTCAGACGCATGACCGAGTTCTTCGCCTGTCAGCATGTCAACAAGCGAGCATACGACTGTAGTTGTTCCGATATCTATGGCAACGCCATAGAGCGAGCCTGTTGTATCACCCGGCTCGAGGGAGATGACTTTGCCATTATGGATTACGGCAGTATACTCGCCCGGCAGCATCGAATTTTCACGCAGAGCTGTGTAGTCAAAGCCAAGATATCCGGTCGCCCCGTCATGTCCGATGACGGATGTCGCTCCCACCTGATCGATTATCTGATTCTCAAACGGAGTCTGATCCGCGAGTGTCGGTTTATGGATGGTGACAGGAACTTTTACAATGTCCGGTTCAAATTCGAAATCCGGCATGAAGCCTGAAGCCAGCACATCATGCTTCTTTTCTTTCTGAAGAAGCTCTATTGTTATATCCGAAACAGGGTAAGTAAGACACGCCAGCCTCACACCCTGTCCAAGTTCCTCAGCCTTAAGGATCCCGCGTTCGGTCTCTCCGGCTTCTCCGGCGTCACCCTCTGTGATCCTGACCCTGCATTTTCCGCAGAGTCCCTTTCCTCCGCAGGCATTATCGATAAACAATCCTGCATCGAGCATTATTTCCATCAAATTTTTGCCGGAGGCAAATCCATACAGTTTTTCCTCCGGCATTACTTTTAGATTAGGCATTACGTTATTTTCTCCCGGTCCTATTCTACTCCGCAGAGCCTCTTTGCTACTTCAACAGCCTCGACCGCATTTCTTGAATAACCGTCAGCGCCGATATCCTCAGCATACTTCTGAGAAATAGGGCTTCCGCCTACCATTACCTTGATGCTGTCTCTTATGCCCTGCTCTTTGAGTTTGTTTATGACTTCCTTCATGCCAGGCATTGTTGTAGTCATGAGTGTGGACATCATGATAAGGTCTGCGTCGACTTCCTTGGCCTTCTCAACGAAACTGTCGAGAGGTACGTCTCTTCCGAGGTCAAACATCTCGAAACCTGCAGTCTCCATCATAATCTTGACAAGGTTCTTTCCGATATCATGAGTATCTCCCTCGACTACACCGATAACAGCCTTTTTTGCTTCGCCTACCGATGCATCCTCAGGGAGGTGTGGTCTGAGAACATCCAGGCCGGCATACATTGCGTCTGAGCAAAGCAGCAGGTCTGTTACGAAATACTCTTCCTGATCGTACATCTCGCTAGCGCGGTTCATTCCGTCAACGAGTCCGTGAAGGATACCATCAAGCGCGTCATATCCGGCTTCGATATATTCCTCACATACGTCAGCGATCTCTTCGTCCTCCATCTCAAATACCATGTCGGACATCTTCTGCAGAAGTTCTTCTTTAGTAGCCATTATAATATATTCTCCTTTATGTTATCAGCCGTTTATCAGGCCTTATTCATTACTACTTCGTTTGCTGCTTCTTCAACAATGCCAAGCGGAAGCATTCCCTTGCGTGCGCCCCTGCCGTATTTGCGGGCGGCAAAGATGAATGCGTCGAAGTTTTCACGGGAAGTACCGATAGGTACCTGGCATCCTGTGCCGAGCGTGTATCCGTTTTCTGCTTCCGCTCCATTGATGATGCACTGCTTGCAGGTCTCGATAACGTCATCGATAGTGCCGTTAAGCATTACGTCTACAGGCGCCACATTGCCAACAAGTCCGAATACCGGGCCCATCTTGTCTCTGGCATCAGCGAGGTTTTCCATGTTGTCTACGCTGAAGCTTGCTACTTTAAGTTTAAGCATATCATCCCAAAGCGGTGATGTCTTTCCGCAGATGTGAATGCCAGGCTTTTTGCCCAGAGTCTGTGTGAGGCCTTCAACCAGATACTCAAGCCAAGGATGTGAGAATTTCCTGTAGTTTCTCTTGCCCAGGATATCAGCGCAGCTGATAGGGTCGCAGATAGTGCATCCGCCGCCGCCAAATTCGTCCGCGAACATCTCCGCGTATGCTACTGTATAGTCAACAGTCCACTTAAGAAGATCGTTCAGCTTCTCAGGATTCCTCACTGTATCTCTGAGTATCATTTCAACAGGTCTTATAAGGGAAGCATTTGTGAATGGACCGGCAACAGGCATTGCGATGCCCATTTCAGGGAATGCCATCTTCAGATCAATACCTCTCTGAAGAACTGCAAGGAATACCGGATTCTTTTTCGGATTGTCCTTCATCAGCTCCGGAAGCATTGAATAGTCTGTGAGTACAGGCTTTATCACGCGATCGATACCGACCTCAGGGAAATATATCTCAGAGCCGACAGCCTGCGCCATTGTCCTCAGTCTGAGGCCTGAAGCGAGTCCGCCGATGTTGAACTCCTCCTGCCTTCTCCTGATCACATCTATGTGAACTTTTACATCGTTTCTCCACTGCGCAGTCGTATAGCCGAAGATGTTAGCCATGGCTTCTTCGTTGCTCTGCAACGAGAACGGAATGTGATCTACTGTTTCGCCCGCTGCATACTTCTGCATTCTTTCACCCGCAGACATAGTCTCGGGATACTTTTCCATTTCTTTTTTCAGTTCTTCATAAGTCATGTTGAAGTCCTCTTGATAACGTCAGATATAGTTTACTCATTAATTATAAGTCTATAGGCAAAAGCGCAACTATTGATATGCTTAATAGTTCCTTCTGTAATTATCAGCAATAGCTATAATTCCCATGTAAAAGTTGTTATTCTTTATTTTTAGTTAAACTAAAAGACTGTGTAAAAATTATTAACTTTACTTATGTTTTGTTTCGGATACAATGTAATTGAAAACAGAGGTAGGATCATCAGATCCGTACTTATGGAAAAGAAAGAACGCTTTCAAAGGTCTTGGGTTTTAAGGGAGGTGGCCGTCATGTTGATCAATGCAATCGTGGTAATGTCATTTGTCGGAGTATTCGTTGGGAAGTGCTATTATTTTTCAAAGTACAGCCATAAGAGATAAATGCTTTTCTTCATAAATCAAGCAAATTATAAGAGCGCCCTCTTCTATGAGGGCGCTCTTTTATTTCAGTTATTATAATCCAAGCTCGTCTATCTGCCTTTTTATCTCTATATCCCTTTCATCAAGAAGCAGTCCTTTGTTATGCCTGAAGTACTCATCACAGCCGTACGTGCTGATAAACGAAACGCTTTCGGGATCAGCTGTAAGCTCCGTAACAGCCATCAGCATCTCCTTTTCTTCACCCCAGCATTTCTCAATGAACCTTAACATATTGTCCATTCTTCTGCGTGTATTTGCCGCTTTTTCATTGTGGACGTCAATGAGACCGCTGTAAGCTGCGCGGATAGCTTCATAGGAAGATTCATAATCCGGCGAGTCTTTCACAAAATCTGCCATGTCATAGAGACAGGAAACAGTCCTGAGCATGCGGTCTGATTCCTCACGTGTGAGTGAGTGAGCTTTCAGTCCTGCCTCCCTGCCGGCCCCGATCCGGTCAATCAGTTTCTTCATGTTGTCCTCAGGAGCAATACCCTCAGAAGCGGCAGTTTTAAACTCCCTGACGCAGAGTTTAACTGACTCGAGCAGACGGTGCTCTTCCATACACGCACCTACGTCTTCTTTCACTCTGCCCAGCAAAAGACCGATAAGCGTGTATACTTCATCAAAGCCTGCCTGCGAAGCTCTTTCATCCATTCCCTCAGCAGCTTCCCCATTCAGAATCGCGTCAACCGGATACTCCTCCTTGTATTTATTGAACAGGCTGAGGTATACGTTGAACTCCTTTGCAGTACTGTTATTCTGAAGGTACTGAACTATAAGATCCTCATCTGCCTCGATACCGTTCTTCTCGTAGAGCAGCAGCATCTTGCTCAGATCCTCCCACCCTCTCGGAGTCACGATTGACTTGCCGCTGACGGTAGTCTCTACGTGGTAGAAATGATTTCTCTTACTCTGAAGGAATGCCATTACAGCCGGATGCATGTGAACGGCAGATGCATACTCCTTCCACGCTTCGAAATCCGGCTCAACTTCAATTTTTTTCAATCTGTCGAGCGTAACTATATCGAACTCCCTGGCGGAATCATTGTACTCGGAAGGATTACCTGCAGTGACGACTATCCAACCCTCAGGCAGCCTGTGCCCGCCAAAGACCTTATACTGCAGGAACTGCATCATGAGCGGCGACAGCGTCTCAGATACGCAGTTGATCTCATCCAGGAAAAGGATGCCCTGCTTTACGCCGGTAGTCTCCATAAGATCGTATACCGATGCGATTATCTCGCTCATAGTATACTCCGTCACATCACATTCCTCCCCGCCATATACCTTGCGGCTGATAAACGGCAATCCTATTGCGCTCTGGCGGGTATGATGTGTCATCGAATACGAGATGAGACCTATTCCTAGCTCTGATGCAAGCTGTTCCATTATGGCAGTTTTACCTATACCCGGCGGGCCGATAAGAAGCACCGGTCTCTGCTTTTCTACGGGTATCACGTAATTTCCCAGATCATCCTTAGTAAGATATGCTTTTATAGCATTCCTTATCTGTTCTTTTGCTTTGCTTATGTTCATATCGCTGTCCTTACTGAGCTTAAGCTTTACTTACGCGGTTCAATGGTATCACAATTCGTCAGGTCTGAGCACCACTTTCATAGCCCATACCGGCACCTCAGGCACATTGTATCCGCTTTCAACAAAAACAAATGCAGTCCTGTACGCAGGTTTTGATAGCGGGTAGATACCAAGGCCGTCAGTGAAGTATATCAGTCCCTTTAAATCGCTGAATACACCATCTTTAAGCAATCTGTCCACATACTCAAATACCGGCCTGAAATCCGTGCCTCCGAGACCTCTTATCTCCATTGTCCCGAGATATCTGTCGAAATCCTCTGAGCAGGTGATCACCTCATCTGACTGTATCTGGGCATCACACTGAACGATGTGCACATTTATTTTATTATGAAACGATTCGCGGTTTTTCAGAATGTTATATGTCTTCTGAAGGAAAGACTGCACTTCCTCCCCTGCAACAGATCCGGAGGTATCTATCGCTATGACAAAATCCCTGATCTTATTGTCTTCGCGGTATTCAAGAGGTTCTATAAGCGGCATCTTATAATAATGCTGCAGTCCGTAATTGTAATATATGTAGTCGAACTCATCATCCGAGACTTTTACGGTTTCGTTGACAGCTGCAAACTTCCTGAGGAACTCCGAGTAATCATACTTCTCACGATTAACCGATCTGAGATTCTGCACCAGCGATGAAGCGAATTTTCCGCGCACTTTGGCAAATGTCTCTATCTCCATCTCGATCTGCTCAGCGATCTTTTTCCATTCATCCTTCAGAGTCAGATCGTCCAGATCGAGCTTTGCGTCGCCTGACAGCACAGTTTGCACAGCAGGCGGCTGGTCGCTCCCGGAGTACCAGAGTGAGTGATCATCAGCCATAAAAAGATCCTCAAGCCTACTGAGCTTTTCGTCTGTGTCTGCTGCTCCCAGCTCCTCATGTCTCAGTGCACTATAGATTTTTTCGGCTGTAAGGAATCCCGTCTCCCTTCTGATCTTTCTGAGTAAGTCACGACGCCGGCCGTCATCATCAGACCTTGTGCACGGAAGATCAAGCTCACATATTACTGATTCTGACGCGATATCGCATGCAAGGTCCCAGAGCCTGCGGTCTATATCAACACCTGTAAAAGGATGGCAGAACACACAGTGAAGCACAGTATGAAGGTATGTCCTTGTCAGCAATTCCTTTGATGCGCTGTAAGTCCGGAGCACGAACGCCGGATCATAATAAAGGTTGCGCCCATCGGTGGAAAAGCTGCCGCCATAAAGCTCTCTGCCGTGAAAGCTGAGAGCTTTATCCATAAAGCGCAGGTTCACGAGCAATCGGCTTCTTGAGATATCAAGCACATCTTCAGATATTCTCACTGCATCATTCTTGTCCCTGTTCATGCGATCCGATTTATTTTTTCTCGAATATTCCCTTCAGATATTTAGTTGCCTTGGCTGCGAGCTCGTGGTCTTCACCCGATGCGCTCACCCCTATAACCAGAGGATCTCTTCTGACGATGCCCGGGAAATAGAAATCGCACAGTGACTCATCACTTGCTGCATTGAACAGTATGCCGCGTCTTCTGCACATTCCGGCGATACGCACCTCAGTACCGGGATGCCCCATCGCTGCAAGCACGATATCCGCATCATCAAGATCGTCCTCACTGAAACGCCTTTGATGCAGAGTCAGCATCTCCCGGTCTGCAAGCATTTTTATCACTGGTTCCACTTCCGGAGCGACAACGGTAACAGAACCGGCAAAATCGAGGATAGAAGCTATCCTCCTCGCCGCTATCCTGCCGCCTCCTATAAACAGTACCCGCTTGCTGCTGAGATCTACATACATCGGAAAATACAGACTCATATCTATCCCCTTTTACTCATAGTATTTTTTCTTTACAAAATGGTTGATAACACCGCCTACGATGATTATTGCCAAAGCTATGTATATTACCTTCATGGCAGCTTCCTGTGTATCCGCTATGGTGCCGCCGTCCTCCGCGAGGTCGATAAGGATCGCACCTTCAGGAAGTGAAGATGCCAGAAATGCAATATCCCTGTCATACCATTTCTGCTTCTTTTTGCTGAATGCCGCGCACGGCATCTCTTTATTGAGAGCTTCTACTTTAAGCTCAAACTGTCCGTAACCGCTGCTCTCATCTGCCTTTATCCATTCAGACTCTCCGGCTGCTTCTGCCTCTGCCGCTGTGCCCTGATAAACATACGCGTAGCTGGTACTCGATATCGTGATAAGTGCTTTCATTTTTCCGTTCTTGTTCTCCAGCTTCGCGTCAGTGATCTTGAAGAACTGTGAGGATGAAAGCACCTCTGCATCGTATGTCCCCTCTTTTACATCTTCAGGATATACCGGAGTCATGCTGTAGATAAGAGTCCCGTCCTGCAGACTCCTGTCACGCTCCGGGCTTTCGTTTTCCACTCCTATTCCTTTTTCGGTATCTTTTAATACAACAGGTTCTGCAGATACCGGAATGGCTGAAAATGCGTACACTAAAAAAGCCGTGGTCATGACCAGCTTGAATATGAAGATATTTAAATAGCCTCTGCTGTGCTTTTTCATGTATTGCTTTTAGTTTTTAAATGTCCTGCTATAGATTTTTCTTGCGATAAATAAAGAATACCGAGATACTTCCCAGAACTGCGAGCCACGCAGCAAGGACTATGAATCCTGTAATGCCGGGAGCGTCGCCGCCGGCTATGCTTCTTATCATGCCGCTCGCCTGTGAAAGCGGAAGTATTTCTATGATCTGCCTGAATCCATCCGGCATCTCTTCAGTGGAGAAAAACGTGTTGCAAAGGAAGGACATCGGCATGATTATATACGTGTTGAATCTTGGCGCATCGGAATACGTTTTGGCCAGGAAAGACAGTACGAGCGCCAAAGTGGCAAACACTGCTCCGTTCAGCAGCATTATGAAGAAAGACACCCCGTTGAAAATGAGACCATGCCTGACCGGAATGGTGAGCACCAGAATTACACAAGCGGCATACAGTCCGCGAAGGCTGCCTCCGACTATCTGTCCGAGTATAAACTGCCAGAGAGGTGTAGGCGACACCATTACCTGATCCAGGGCTTTCTCGTAAAGGCGCTGCACGCTCATACTCTGAGCTATCGCACCGAAGCTTCCGGTCATAGTCACCATTGCAACAAGACCCGGCACAAGAAAATGGATGTATGGCTCACCGTGTGAGGTCGTTCGTATACCAAGTCCGAAGATAATAAGGTACATCAAAGGAGAGATCATCGCTGCAACGGTGATCTTATAGAAATCACGTCTGAATTCCACCCATTTCTCCCAGAGTACTGTTACTATTCCCATAACTACAGTTTTCTCCCGGCACAGTCTATGAATACGTCTTCAAGGGTCGTCTGCCTGAGTGTCGAATCATGTGCTGTATGTTCAAGATATCTTATAGCCTCTTCACGGTCTGAGAAATGCCTGCTGACAAGCCCGTCTGTGCCATTCTCGTCCACGGTGAATGCACCGAGTTCATCAATAAGGGCACGGGGACTGTCGAGTTTCTGCAGTCTACCCTGATTGATCATCGCTACCCTGTCGCACAGAGTCTCCGCTTCTTCTATGTAGTGAGTTGTGAGAAGTATGGTCATGTCTCTGTTATTTACCTGCTTCAGGAGATTCCACATCTGGCGTCTGGACAGCGCATCCATCCCTGCTGTCGGCTCATCCAGAAGAAGTATTTCCGGTTCTATGAGAAGCGCGCGGCAGATCATGAGCTTGCGCTTCATCCCGCCTGACAGATGCCTGACCGTCCTTCTGTGGTAATCGGACAGACCTGCGAACTCAAGCAGCTGCTGAGATCGCTCTTTTATCTGTTTATGCGGCATATAATAAAGGCGCCCCTGATATTCCATGACCTCATCCATGGTCATATCCTGGCGCATCGAATATTCCTGTGTTATGACAGCAAGCTTTCTTTTCTGCTCGGAAGCAGCCCTTGTGAGCCTGTTGCCGTCGATATATATTTCACCCGAACTCGGAAGCAGTACGGTAGACAGCATGCTGATAGTGGTGGTCTTGCCGGCCCCGTTCGGTCCAAGCAATCCAAAGAACTCTCCTGTTTGTATTTCAAAGGAGAGTCCGTCAACTGCGGTGAAATCACCGAATTTCTTTGTCAGTCCGCGCAGTTCTATCATTAAATGCTGCTTTCTTTCTTTTCTTTTGCGATTATCAGCGTAAAATAACCTGCATCATCAGGGATCTTGTCGACTGATCTGTAGAGTTTCTCGTTTTCCATACTGCAGTTCTCGGCAGCAAGCACATCGTAACCTGAAGTTGAAAGCATTTTCTTTACTTCAGGTATCCTGCTGGCCGACTTCATTAGAACATAATTCCCCGGCCATTCCAGAGCACCCTCATGCGTATTATGAAGCGCAGGCATAACATGCAGGGCTTCATTCCATTCCGTAAGAGATACGCCGAGCCTTGCTGCCGCGGCACAGAATGAAGGTATGCCGCTTACCAGCTCCACATCGTATCCGTCCGCCTCAAGTATATGCTGTATGTAGCTGAAAGTGCAATAAATCGTCGAATCGCCCAGTGTAAGATACACTACGCTGCGGCCGGAATCGAGATAGCCCTCAATCAATGCGGCGGCCTCAGCATGGCTCTGCTTGATGAGGTCTCTGTCCTTCACCATAGGCATATATACAGGCACAAGCTCCTTCTCAGCCAGTTCAGGTACAGCCTGCACTGCTATCTTATAGGCAACTGCATCCTGAGGTACTTTTCCCGGTACAGCAATCACATCATTCTCACGTATCAGCCTGCAGGCCTTCAGCGTCATCAGCTCCGGATCTCCCGGGCCGACCCCTACACCATAAGCGATACCTTTTTGTTTATTATCGTTCATGAATATATCTCCTGTCTTTACTCTCAGTCCTCATTTGCTGTGAATTCCCTGCTTGCCTGCAGCAGCATGTCTGAGAGTGATACCAGAGTGGCTTCTTCAGATATCCAAACCTTCATGCCATGTTTTTCTGCCTCTGTCGCTGTCATGGCTCCGATACATACCGCTTTTACAACAGAATGGTCCATGTCAGGGTAGGCGTTGACGAAGCCCCTTACACCCGATGCACTGGTGAACAGTGCAAAAGTTGCGGGATCAGCAAATTCTTTCGATGCGTCAAACCATTCCGCTGAACGGTATACTGTATCGTAAGTGGCAATGTCATCTATGATGACTCCTTTTGCTTTTGAAAGCTCTTCATTGAGAGCTTTGTTTCCAATACTTGCCCTTGGGATAAGCACTCGGTCTCCGGGTACGAGCAGCCTGCTGAGCTCAGCTCCAAGTGTCCGCCCATCAAAATTTGAAGGGACCATGTCTGCGTGTATGCCTCTTTTTTCGAGTTCAACCCCGGTACCCTTACCGATAGCAGCTACTTTGCACCCGGAAAGAGCTCTTACATCAGCTGTCTTCATAAGCTCGTCGAAGAATACCCTTACACCGCTCGGACTTGTCAGTACGACCCACTGATAACGTCCTTCGCACAGCATTCCGATCGCATCTCTCAGCCTTTCATTGTCTTTGATGGGTTCGATTTCTATGACCGGAACTTCTATAACCTCGGCTCCTTTTTTGCGGAGCATCGAGGCAAGTCCGGATGAAAGTTCTCTCGGCCTGGTTACTACGGCTCTGACACCGTTCAGCGGCAAACTTCCGCGCCATCCGAATCGTTCTGCAAGTCCAGAAACATGTCCGATAACTATAACCGCCGGTGCTTTCGCATGGTTTATCTCTGCGATCTCTGCCAGATGAGCAAGATCGGCAGTCAGCACTCTCTGAGAGGAGGTCGTCCCTTTTTCAATGATTGCTGCCGGAGTATCTCCTGCCATCCCGGCGTCAATGAGTCCGTTCATGATTATTTCCTTTGTGGACATTCCCATGAGAAACACGAGTGTGTTGCCTGTCTCAGCAAGGGCTTTGAAATTCAAGTCGAGGCAGCCATTGCTCTTCCTGTGTCCGGTTATTACTGAAACTCCCCTGCAGAAATCCCTGTGAGTAACAGGTATTCCTGCATATGCCGAAGCCGCAAAAGCGCTTGTTACGCCCGGTACTATCTCGAAATCTATACCGTTCTGCACCAGGAGTTCCAGCTCTTCCCCGCCGCGTCCGAAAAGGAAGGGGTCTCCGCCCTTCAGTCTGACGACCTTTTTCCCTTCGAGGGCTTTCTCCAGAAGAAGAGCATTTATGTCCTCCTGCTTCATAGTGTGATTTCCTGCACGTTTACCGGCGTATATCAGCTCGGCTCCTTCAGGTATGAGCGACATCATTCCGCCTCTGACGAGCGCATCATAGACGACTACATCAGCCTCCGCAAGGACCTCTTTGCCCTTCAGCGTGATGAGTGACATCTCTCCCGGTCCTGCTCCGACGAGCCAGACTTTGCCTTTATTCATGTTAACACATTCGTTGTTATCGTTCATTTCTCATCATCCTGTATGCGAGTTCTCTTCCAAGCATCTCAGCTTCCGATGCTGCACCGCAAAGACTGTCTCGTTCAACTATTATTCTCTCCGGATCGTATCTGAGACCCATGATCATCAGCTGATCACCGTGGATCTGTGCAAAAGCTGTATCCGGCGATCCGCAGTCCGCGCCTATCGCTTTCACATATGCCCTTTCTGCCAGTGCACATCTTCTTGAGTCATCGTCATTTATTCTTTCGATGAAAGCTGCGTCTGCACCGGCTCTTGTCTGTATGCCCAGTATTCCCTGGCATGCAGCCGGGATCATCTCTTCCGGACTGAAATACCTGCTAATCCTGTCTTCCAGTCCAAGTCTTTTAAGGCCTGCGGCAGCGAGCACCAATGCAGAATATTGACCATCATCAAGCTTGCGCAGTCTGGTCTCAACATTGCCCCTTACCGGAGCGGTAGTCACTCCGGGTATGAGTTCCTTTATCTGAATGGATCGCCTCAGGCTGGAAGTACCGACCGGCAGAGACATGTCTATCTCCGTCTTACCGGCAGGAAGCACGAGCACGTCTCTCGGATCTTCTCTGTGTGAAAATGCTGAAAGCGGAAGGTCTTCAGGAATAACTCCCGGAAGGTCCTTAAGGCTGTGTACGGTTATATCGACTTCTCCTGCTCTCAGAGCTTCGTCGAGTTCCTTCACGAAAAGGCCCTTGCCTCCAATCTGATCAAGTGTCTTGTCCAGTATTCTGTCACCTGTAGTTTTCATGGTGACCAGTTCGATTCTTACACCCGTGCAGGCTTCTTCGATCTGCCTCATAACTATCTCAGACTGGAGCACCGCAAGTCTGCTTGCCCTGCTTCCGACTCTTATTATTCTTTTGGATTCTTTATCATTCGTCATCTTTAACGGCTATCCTATCCTGCCTTCTTTTATGTATCCGGCAAGTTCTTCAGCGAAATATGTCTCGTAAATCTGTGCTCCTGCGCGGAATGCTCCTACTGCCATCTCACATATGATCGAAGCCTCATCGATCCATCCGTTCGCAGCCGCAGCCTTCACCATGGCATACTCACCACTTACGCTGTATGCCGCTACAGGAACGTTCACTGCATCTCTTACTTCACGGATCATGTCGAGGTATGACATCGCCGGCTTTACCATGACTATATCTGCCCCTTCTGCAACATCGAGAAGAGCCTCCTTGATGCCTTCTCTTCTGTTGTGGAAATCCATCTGGTAGCTTTTTCTGTCACCGAACGCCGGAGCTGAACCCGCCGCCTCACGGAACGGTCCGTAGAAAGACGATGCATATTTGACTGCATATGACATAAGCGGGGTGTTAGAGAATCCCTCTTCATCGAGAGCTTCTCTTATAGCTCTTACTCTTCCGTCCATCATATCTGAAGGAGCTACCATATCCGATCCTGCCCTGACCTGCGAAACTGCAACTTTCTGCAGCAGCTCGAGCGTGCTGTCATTATCCACATCGTAATGTCCGCAGCATTCATGCAGCATGCCGCAGTGACCATGCGAAGTATACTCACACATGCAGACATCGGTGATGACATACATCTCAGGGTAATGCTGCTTTATATGTGAAACGGCTCTCTGGATGATTCCATCCTCTGCATACGCCTGTGTTCCGAGCTCGTCCTTGTGCTCAGGGATGCCAAAGAGCATGATGCTTCCCACACCGGCTTTTAGCAGATCCTCTATCTTGCCATCTGTCATATCAACAGTATATCTGTTCTGTCCTGGAAGAGCCTTTATTTCTTCTATCCTGCCGCTTCCGTCGGTCACGAACATAGGATATATCAGTGAAGACACATCCATTCTTGTTTCTCTTACCATCTTACGCAGTACGGGCGTGGAACGCAGCCTGCGCGGTCTTTCAATCATTTGCATTTTCTGTCCTCGTTATATGTTAAAAGTATTAATTAATGTCACAGTCCGAGTGATACGGCAACTACCGTTCCCAGATAGTTTCCTATCACATACCCGAAGGTACCTATAAGCATGGCCGGTCCTACGAGATCGATCCAACCCTGTGAGATCGCCATACCGGCAGCCGTTGTCGGTCCGCCTATATTGGCATTCGAAGCGATTATCGCATCCTCAAGATTATATTTAAGTATTCTTGCCGCTCCGAAGCAGAAGACCATATTCATGAATACCATGATGAACGTAAGTACGAGCAGAAGCGGGCTCTTGGTGATGACGGTATATATGTTCGCAGGAACACCTATAACGAACAGGAACATATAGATACAAAATGTTCCGATCTCCTGCGACCCATGTATTTTCCTTACACTCTTTGACATGAATGTCGCGACAAGTACGGAGATCGTTGTGATCCATACGTACTGGGATCCGAAAAACTTCACCACGAAGTTCATCAGCAGTCCATCCGGTTCAAGACCGCTGAATATCCCGGCAATCAGTCGGGATACCCATACCACTGAAGCAGCATATGCGATGTTTGCCGCTATGTCCCCCAGTGAGATCTCCTTGCGGCTCCAGAAGGCGGCAGCAAACGTCTTTTCACCATAGTCTTTGGTCTCTCCCGACTCGATCTGTTTTATCAACGGGTGGCTGAATCTCTTACGGAACCAGCTGCTTCCCGCAAAGAATATGAGTACAAAGAAATAAAGGGCCATGGTCAGATTGTCTGCTACTATAGCCGCTGCCGTCACATCCTCGCCCGCAGCGTACTGGGATGCCATGGCCGCCAGATTAACGCTGCCTCCAATGTATGTGCCGGTCATCATGGAAGCTGCCCTTGCGAGATCTCCAGCATTGCCGTATGGTCCCCTGAGCAGGAAATACGCAAGGTATGCCCCCAGCACGGTTCCGGCAGAACCGAACAGAAATATCACAAGCATGCGTCCTGTCTCAGCCCATATCTTCTTCAGGTCGCAGCGAAGAAGCAGCATCGGTATACCGAGAGGAACTATTATCCCCCAGACTACATCATCGTAAAGCACGCACGATGTCGGGATGATCCCAAGATTGGCAAGCACCATTGCCGTTACCAGCGCGATAATGCATCCGGATACTTTGGATGCCCATGAATACTTTTGCTCAAGCCAGATGGCAAAGACTACGCCGATGGTCATGACTGCGAGAAGCCCCCATGTATCATCAGCAGCGATCAGCGAATCCCGGCCGATCACTCCCATCCAGAATGACGACATATAAATAACCTCCTGAATCTGTTATTTCTCTTCCCTTCCCCTTAGTCTCATTATTACTGCCTCATAATTCTCAGCCCTGTGCGGGAACGTGCAGTTTATGCAGACCTTGATCATTCTGCCATCCTTTTCCCTGAATATAGGATTCCCGGGACAGTCCTTAAGATGATACAGCGGGCAGTAACAAAACAGGCAGTTAAGCTCTTCTACACCCTCATGGCAAGGGTAATATTTACAGTCCCTGTTCGCGAAGAATTTTTCTGAATTATCCATCCTGTCTCTTCCTTCTGTATTTTCCCATTGCTTCTGCAAATCTTCCCATAAATTCAGGGCACGAAGGATACCAGAAATGAGGATATCCCCAGACATGTTCGCTGCCTGCGTGTATGCATTCCCAGGATCTTCCGCTGCCCGGCTTTTCGGCAATCGCATCGCCTCCGTTATTACTGCTGTCGAAGTAATGGAATTCGTGGGCTTTTATGCTCAGTCCGCTGAGCAATGTCCCATCCACGGTACCGCTTACTTCTGCATAGCCGAATCTCGATAGCTTTCCTGTCCACGAGCTTCTTCCTTTTATGGCGCCTGCCATGCTGTATGCATTTCCGTCTTTGTCTTCGAGTTCCTCAAGCAGATACATGAATCCGCCGCATTCCGCAAGGCTCGGCATGCCTGATCCGATCGCCGCATTTACTGAACTGAGCATTCCGGTATTGGCACCCAGCTCTGCTGCATACAGTTCAGGATATCCCCCTCCCAGGAGCAGCCCGTCAGCATCTTCAGGAACACTGCTGTCATGCAGAGGGGAGAACTCCTTTATCCTGATTCCGGCACTTCTGAGCATCCTGAGATTCTCTTCATAGTAGAAGCAGAAAGCCTCGTCCCTTGCCACAGCCAGGCACGGCATTTCCCCTTCATCAGCCATTGCCCCGCCGGTCGCATCATCTGCTTCCAGTTCAGGCGCCTCATGCATAATCTCTGCAAGAGCATCCATATCAAGGTTTTCCTCTAAAAGGTCTGCAGAATGAGCCAGCTGATCTTTCAATCCGTCTATATCGCCCGGCATCAGAAGCCCCAGATGTCTGCTCTCCAGGTTTATGTCTTTGCTTGTTGGTATGCCGCCCAGCAGCCTGACCGCGCTTCCCCGGTCTTCAGAAATCCTGCCAAGCATCCCGCTGACAAGCGGTTTGATCTGACTGAAATACCCTTTGGATATCCTGTTCAGCACGATCCCTCTGATCAGAGAATCAGTATCGTCAAGCAGGATTCCCTTTATAACCGACAGCATGGTCTGTCCCATGCCTTTTACGTCGATAACAAGTACCACAGGTGTTGAGGAAGCAGCTGCAACATCGTAGCAGGAGCCTTTGCCCTGCAATCCCGTGACACCGTCGTAAATGCCCATAACTCCCTCTATCACAGCAGCTTCCGACACGCAGTTTGCGAGAGTCTGCCTGATCTCTTCTTCTGTTGAGAAGAATGTATCGAGATTTCCTCCCGGTATGCCCAGTACACTGCGGTGAAACATAGGATCGATATAATCCGGACCGCACTTGTATGCCCTGACATCTGTGCCTTTACGCTTCAGCGCCTCGAGCAGGCCGCATGTTATAAGAGTTTTACCGCTGCCGCTTTTCGGGGCGGCTATCATCACACGCGGCAGTTTCATGATTTTCCTCCCAGCGTAAATGAGGCTATCAGCACAGGGTTATCTGCTGTCATCAGATGATAGCTCCCGAGCTCCCTTGCCTTACTGACCGATACCTGCTCTATGGACAGATCACTTACCTCGAAGTCACTAAGGACCCTTTGTATTTCTGCTATAGTTTCAAGGCTCACGGCGTTTATGACAACACGCACACTGCCGGCTTTATTTTTAAGCATGGTGAGTATCTCTCTCATTTCCCCCGAACTGCCGCCTATAAAAGCGTGAGTCGGAGTCTCCAGCTCTTCAAGAGCTGCCGGCGCGGTTCCTTGTATTATCTGTATATTTGAAAGGCCGAATCTGACAGCGTTCTGCTCTATAAGGCTGCAGGCCTCTTCTTTCTTCTCTATCGCAAATACTTTGATGCCGGCGCTCTGAGCTGCGATCTCGCAGGCCACAGAACCAGTGCCGCTTCCTATGTCGTATACCGTTGCGCCTTCTGTGAGACAGAGCTTCATGATGCTGAGATGCCTTATGGTCTCCTTTGTCATCGGTACTTTTCCTCTGATCATTTCTTCATCTCTGATCACAGGAAGAACTGTCTTTGTCTGCGGGTGCTCATTTACGACTATGGCTGTATAAAGACCCGGTTCTGTTACCTTTCCGCAGTCCACGGCGCGTATCATTCCGACTATCTCTTCAGGATAGGACAGCTGGAATCCGAGTATGATGCTGACATCGCTGAGTCCGCTTTCTGTAAGCAAATCTCCCATCAGCTTCACGTCATCTGCACCTGACAGAAGCACGAATGTCTTTTCGTTGTATCTGACCGAATTGACAAGCTCTGCCGCTGCTTTTTTATCGCCCGAGCATCCGTGGATGCTGACCAGTTCCGCATCCTGATAGCTCACACCCGCCTTTGCTGCAAGGTAAGCAAATGAAGATATTCCCGGGTGGATCCTTACATCGCATTTTATTCCGGATGCATGTGCCCACTTCTTTAAGGAAGGCGCAAGCTTTTCGGCTCCGCTGTAGAATCCGGTATCTCCGGATAACAGGACAGCGGCTTTTTCAGGTATCTCTTTTTCGAGGACCGGTATGATATCTTCAGCCCTGTAATATGGATATGCTTTGCGGCCTTCATAGTCTCTCAGCATGCGCGAAGCCCCGAACAGTATGTCAGCACTGCTGATCGCATCAGATGCTTCAAACGTAAGAAAGGCTTTCCCTCCCGGACCGATACCGACCAGCTCAACAGTCATATGGCTTCGTATACCGAAATATTGTGCAAGAACTTCATTTACTGACAGTCCGGTCTCCTCAGACGGTCGTCCTATCATATACACAGGTATCCCGGCCCTGGCAGCGGCTCTTATCTTATCCGGCGCGCCGCCTGCTGTTCCGCTGGATTTGGTCACCAGTGTCTTTATATCGAACTGCCTTATAAGCGCAAGGTCTGTCTCCATGCTGAAAGGACCCTGCATCGCGATTATATGCCTGCCGCTCAGACCTGCAGCCTCGCAAAGAGATATGCTGTCGTGTGAAGGCAGTACCCTCGCGTAAAGCCTGCTGCGAAGGTCTTCATAAGCTGAGTAGATGCTCAGCTCCTTGCTGCCTGTCGTAAGCAGTATGTTCCCCTGCGTCTCTGACAGTGCTGCCGCGCATGATTCCGCGTTCTCAAACATGTGGATGTCTGCGTCTTTCGGGAACAGTTCGCTGTCTGCATCTCTAATTATCCTTACGTATTCCATGTCTGCAGCCAGGCAGGCTGTCAGGATGTTATGCGAAACGTCCGCAGCATAAGGATGAGTGGCGTCAAACACCTTATCCGCCTCAGATTTCATGAGATCGTACATCTCGAGTGCAGTCATTCTGCCTTTTCTCACGTCGGTCAGGATACTTGGCTCCATGACAAGCTCGCCGTATTCGGTAGCCACGCACACTATATGCGCTATGCCGGATGCGGTCAGCTTTTCAGAGAGCTGTCTGCCTTCTGTTGTACCTGAAAATATCAACGGCTTTTTCATAATCTATACCCTCTCGGTGTGATAAGTCTGTCACCCATGATACGGCTTTGTGAATTGCCTATGAATACTGTCGTGAACATGTCCACCTCAGTATCTCTCAGCTCTCCCAGAGTGCATGTGTGGTACTCTTCTCCTTCCCTTCCGATGCTGCGTACATAGCCGCATGCCCGTTCAGGTTCTGCAGTTTCGAGCAGTATGTCACATGCCTTCTGCAGATAGTCGTGTCTTTTTTTGCTGGAAGGATTATATATAGCGATAGCAAAATCTCCCTCCGCAGCTGCTCTGAGTCTCTTTTCGATGAGTTCCCACGGAGTGAGCAGATCAGAAAGACTTATTACACAGAAGTCGTGATTGAGAGGTGCACCGAGGACTGCCGCTCCGCTCGAAGCTGCAGTGATCCCGGGTATCACATTTATGTCCACATCAGCTGCTTCACTGCCAAGTTCTTCTTTTATCTCAAACATGAGCGACGCCATGCCATAGATGCCTGCATCTCCGCTGCATATCATGGCAACGCTTTTGCCTCTAGCTACTTCTGCAAACGCAAGTCTGCAGCGTTCCGTCTCCTGCTTCATAGGTGTTGAGAGCATCTCTTTGCCTGCGAACCTGTCCCCAAGCAATTCCAGATATACGGTATATCCTACAATAACATCAGAAGCATCCAGCGCCTGAAGTGCCTGCTGAGTCATCATGGATTCCATGCCGGGACCCATGCCTACTACCGATATTCGTCCCTTATCGCTGTTGTTAATATCCATATCTACTGCTAAATCTTTCTTTCCGCCACGGCAATGGTCATCCCGTCGCGTACAGTCTTTTTTACTATTAGCTGTGAACCTCTGCCGGCGGCAAGCACCGCAGCGCGCTCACATACATTATCTACTCCAACCTTTTCCAGAACCGTTTCAGAATGACTGAAATCTCCCTCAGCCTTTGCCAGCAGACCTGCCTCAAAGGTTATCAGAGGCATGCGCCATGCCTGTGACAGGCGCTTCAGTCCCTCTTCGTCCTTCTTTACATCTATTGTCACGATACAGCCTGCATCGCTTATGTCTATTCCGTTGTCATCCAGAACCTCCTCAGCGAACGACCTCAGTGCCTCGAAGGTTTTTCCCCTGCGGCATCCAATGCCTATAGCGTATCTCTTAGGGCAAAGCACTATCTTCGCAGAATCCTTCAGTACTTTTGCCGCCTCTTCGTCTGCAATCAGCACGTCTACCGGCTCTTCAGGAGGATAATCCTTGATGCAGATGGTAACCGGTTTTCCTTCAAGTGCGGAAGAAGACACCCTGGCGATACCTTCGCGGTTGGCTATTTTTAGCTCATTCTCTCTTGCAAATACATCAACAGAGAATGCTCCGCTGACATCAGTCGCGGTGGTGATGACAGGCTGAGCTCCGATAATGTCAGCAACTTCCAGCGCCAGGTTGTTTGCTCCTCCTACATGTCCTGAGAGAAACGGTATAACAAAGCTTCCGTTTTCGTCTATAACTATTACCGGAGGATCCTTGAGTTTGTCACGCACTAACGGAGCAATAGTTCTGACAGCTATTCCTGCTGCACCGACAAACACAAGGGCTTCATTGTCTACAAAGGCATCACCGCATACAATAGCCAGAGGTGCTCCTTTTGGCACTATCACTGCGTCGTGCTCAGTTAAACCGGCCTTCAGTCTTTCACTTAACGCTTTTCCTTTATCCGTAAAATAAATGATTTTGATTCTCATAATCTACCTTCTCGCCTTGCGGAACTCTGTTGAGAATGTTTCATCGTAAAGTTTTGATTTTTCGTAACCCGATCTTCCAATCGCATCGCCCACAAGAATCAGTGCTGTCTTTGTGATGCCGTGCTCAGCAGCCACTGCTGCCAGATCAGCGACCTTGCAGAAATAGAATTCTTCATCAGGCCATGTAGCCTTATATATGATCGCTGCAGGCGTGTCCTCTTTGTACCCTCCGTTGATCAGTCTTATGCTGAGTTCTTCGAGCATTCCCGTGCTGAGGTAGATAGCCATGGTCGCATCATGTGCAGCCCAGCTCTCGATACTTTCCTTTTCAGGCACAGCCGTGCGGCCGGCCATACGTGTTATCACCAGAGACTGTGATAGTCCAGGCAGCGTATACTCCAGATCCATGGCAGCGGCAGCCCCGAAAGCTGCGGATACGCCCGGACACGACTCATAAGTGATACCCAGCTCATCAAGAGCATCCATCTGCTCACGTACTGCTCCATAAAGACTTGGATCGCCTGTGTGAAGTCTGACCACCGTCTTGCTGTCTGCTGCTGCTTTCTTCATTACATCGAGCACCTCTTCAAGTGTCATGTAAGCGCTGTTATGTATCTCCGTTCCTTCACGTGCATAGTTCAGGAGATCAGGATTGACAAGTGAACCGGCATAGATGATGACATCTGCGTCAGCAATGAGATTTGCTCCTCTTATCGTGATAAGATCTGCCGCGCCCGGTCCTGCTCCTACGAAATATACCTGCTTCTTATCCATTCCACTGCTCCCTGTTATCTCTGATCATCGCTTCGGCTCCGTCAGATGCCGCGATGAGACCATTTTCTTTTGTATACATTATGCATTCAACCTGAAGACCTCCTCCGGAGCGTCTGTTGAGACTCGCCAATATCCCGTCCATCAGTCTCGTGGCTATGCGCTCCGCCATGGCATTATCTGCTTCACGGAGCTTTGCGAAAGCCTCTTCTGTAGTAAGACAGTCCAGTATGCTGAGCAAGAGCTCTGTACCTGCTCCTTCTTTTACCGCTGCTGCCGCGATTATCTCCATGCGGCAGTCAGCTTCGCGGGAGTGCGTGTTCATAATGCCGCCTGCTACCTTGACCAGTTTGCCTGCATGTCCGGTAAGAAGCATTCCCTTAAAGCCTAGTTCCTTTATCATGTCGACAGTCAGCCCTATGTAATTACTGCACTTCACACTGCGGTCCAGATCTATTTCATAGCTTGCTTTCATGAAATCCAGCCCGTAATTTCCCGGAGATATGAATGCCACCTTGCAGCCTTCAGCCTTTTGCTGCCTGAGCTCGACCTTTATTGTTTCGAGTATTGCCTGCTCGCTCATCGGCTCAACAACCCCGGAGGTTCCTATGATGGATATGCCACCTTCTATTCCAAGTCTCGGATTGAATGTTCGGGCTGCTATCTCTTCGCCTCCTGGAACGGAAATGATCACATCAAAACCGCCATCATACCCGCAGGCTTCAGCAACTTCATTTACCTCTTGTTTTATCATTGAGCGCGGCACCGAATTGATCGCCGCTTCTCCGACAGGCTGGTCAAGTCCCGGTCGGGTAATCCTGCCTACACCCTCTCCTCCGTCAAGTCTGATGCCTTCTGCATCTGAAAACCTGACTTCGGCATATATCAGAGCTCCCGTAGTGACATCAGGATCGTCGCCGCCGTCCTTTCTGACAGCGCATTTCACGCTGTCATCGGTCTTTTGGATATCAAGGATATACGCATCAAAAGCATCACCTTTCGGTGTGATTATCGAAATATTCGTTTTTTCCGTTCTCGTTAGGAGCATCCAGGCGGCCGCCTTTGCAGCGGCTGCAGCACAGCTCCCTGTTGTGAACCCGCTTCTGAGCTTTTTATCCATTGTTTCTATTCCATCGTATACAGCAGTGCATTCACTATTGCTGCTGCTACATTGCTGCCGCCCTTGCGGCCGCGGTTGATTATGTGCGGTATATCTGTTTCAAGTATCAGCTCTTTTGCCTCTACCACATTGACGAAACCTACAGGAACTCCTATGACAAAGTCCGGTACAAAGCTTCCCTCGTCATACATCTCTCTAAGAGTGATGAGTGCCGTAGGGGCATTGCCAATGGCAAAGAGAGTTTTCCTTCCTGATTCCTTTGCATCATGTGCCGCATGCTCCATGCTCACTGACGCTCTGGTGATACCGCGCTCTTTAGCTTCTGCCGCGACAGTTTCATCTGCCATATAACAGCGGGCACTTCCTCCATAGACAGCCAGGCGTTTTTTATTGATTCCCGTCAGCGCCATGTTGGTATCCGTGACAATATCTGCGCCTGCACGGATCAGGTCTTTTGCAATGCGTACTGCTTCGTTCGAAAAGCAAAGCGTATGTGCATAATCAAAGTCAGCAGAAGTGTGGATAGCACGCCTGATTATCAGGTCCTTATCTGAATCAAGTACTATCCCCCTGTCTGCAAGCTCTTTTGCTATAATTTCAAAGCTTCGCGCTTCGATGTACTGAGGCTTTACATGTTCTGTCATGACTGTTTCCTTTGATTGCGTGTTTTAAAGGACTTTACCAAGAACATTTATCAGTTCTTCGTTATCTTTGTGCTGTCTTACAGCTATTCTGAAGTACGTATCATCCAGCCCGCTGAAATTTGCGCATCGTCTGATGAGTATTCCCCTTTCCAGAAGCCTTTCATACAAGTCTGTCCCGCTTTTGATGAGCAGATAATTCGTGTCACTGCGGTATACTTTGACTCCAAGCCTCACAAGCTGATTCTCGAGGTATTCTCTCTCTTGTTTTATCATCAGCACTGAATCCCTGAGATAATCCGTTTCCCCAAGAACGTTCGCGGCAGCTTCGCCTGTGCGTTCTGCTATCCTGGATACATTCCATTCCGGCAGATGCTTTTTTATCTTACCGAGCAGCTCAGTATCATTTGAAAGCATATAGCCGATCCTGATGCCCGGTATGGCAAAGGTCTTTGTAAATGCTCTCAGGTGTAACGCATTGTCATTTACAGCTTCATTCTCAGTCCCTGCACTGGTCAAAGGATAAAAGCATTCATCTATCACAGGGACCGTTCCGCATTCTTCACATTTATGAATTATCGCCTTCTTCAGCTCCGGTTCGATCAGCATTCCGTTTGGGTTGTTCGGATCAGCGATGAATAACATGTCTACCTCATCAGTGATCTGATCAAGTATGCCTCTGTCGAGAGCAAAACCTTTCTTCTCGTCGAGGAAATACTCTGTTATCTCAGCATCCGAAGCCTTAAGTGCAACTGCATATCCCGCATAACAAGGCGCAGCGATCAGTGCCTTTCGCGGCATAACGGCATGGACTGACGCCATAAGCAGCTCTGAAGCACCGTTTCCGCAGACGACCTTATCCATGCCAACGCCCTCAAGCGCAGCTATCCTTTCGCGGAGCTTCTGCTGCGCCGGATCCGGGTACTGGTGTATCTCGGTCATACCTTCCCTGATCGCCTCGGTCACTTCGGATGGCATTGGAAAAGGATTGAGATTGACCGAATAATCAAGCCTCACCTCGTTACGGTACACATCTCCACCATGCAAAACTTCTATATTATTAGTATTGCTGTTACATGGATTCATCAACGGTTCCTTTCAAAAATTTTCGTATCCTTTTTCCGCTTCTTGCATGTGCTTGATCGAAAAACTTTTTGAAATCATGCATCTCCAGAAAATTGTCAAATCGTTTAATCAACTTATTATTTGACAATGTCTGTCATATAAGGATTCTTGATCTGAAAACAAAACTTGCACATAGGCAATGATTTGACTAGTTTTGACAAGGTTTAGTGAAAAAGAACTTGTCTTTTTATTAAACAGTCATTCTGTCGTTCAAGTTTTCACATGGATTTTACTTCCTTGCTCAATCAAAACTTGTCAAATCATCGATTTTTCTTGATTACCTGCAATGTTGACAGTCATGTAGCTATCAGCCGGCAAGCCTCTACAATGAGATATTGAATGTTGTGTAAATACCAAGCATGCAGAGTGCAAAACCAAGGAATGATGCGACTGTCATCAGGCGGTTGACTCTTACTATGTCGTAAGCTTCGATTTCCCTGACCTTGTCGCCTATGAACGGCTTGCGCACTAACTTTCCGAAGTATTGAGCGTCTCCAGCCAGCTGCAGACCCAAAGCTCCGGCAGCGGCGCTTTCTGTCTGAGCAGCATTAGGGCTCTTGTGATTTTTCCTGTCACGTTTCCATATGCGAAGCGCATGGGCTGCATCGTAGTTCTTTCCGCTTATTGCGCTTGCTGCGATAAGGAGAAGTGCGCTTATCCTTGACGGTATGAAATTCGCGATATCATCAAGTTTCGCTGCAGCTGTCCCGAACCACAGGTATCTGTCGTTCTTATATCCGATCATGGAGTCCATGGTATTGATGGCTTTGTATGTCAGTCCGAGAACCGGTCCGCCTATCGCTGCATACAGCATCGGTGCAATGACTCCGTCCGAGAAATTCTCAGCAACCGTTTCAACTGCTGCTTTCGTAACGCCTGTTTCATCGAGCACCTGTGTATCACGGCCTACAATCATCGAGACAGCTTTTCTTGCACTGTCGAGAGTCCCCTCCTTAAGCTCGCGGTATACCTTCATGCTCTCTCTTCTAAGACTTGTCTGAGCAAGCAGATAGCATGTGAGTATCGATTCGACAATTACGCCTGCGACCGGTGAGATACGGTAAGCTGCATATATTACAGCAGCTGTAAGAGCAGCAGTCACCGTGATCACGATCAGCACCAGCAGAAGTCCTTTTCTGTGTTCCGAAGCTTTATTTCTGGTTTCGGGATCTCTTTTTTCTGCAGGGATCTCTCCCAGCAGTACAGCGTCCAGCCATGCGATCAGCTTACCTATCCATACTATCGGATGGGGTATACTGTGGGGGTCTCCAACCATCAAATCCAGCACGAAGCCCGCCGCAAAAGCGATCATATGTAGTTGAAGGAGTGACATTTCCTGCATCGTCGATCTCCACTTCGATAATATATCCTGCGCCATTCGGCGCGTTGAAATCAAAATAATCCTTACCTGTCAGGCTGCTCATGACAGCCATTATAGTTCCTCCGTGAACTACCAGATATACTGTGTCTGCCTCCTGATGGGCTGCGATTGCCAGCGCTTCCATGAAACCTTTCCATGCCCTTTCACGGAAACTTCCTATGCTTTCCCCTTCCGGGATCTTCGCTGTACCACCGCTGTCGAGCCATGCCTGGTATTCGGGCTCTCCGGCGAGCATTTTGTGATTTTTACCTTCAAATATCCCGAAATGCATCTCTCTTAGGTCGTCAATAACAACAGGTTTCTTTCCCGGGAACATTATTTCTGCGGTTTCGATCGCTCTTACCATCGGGCTTGCGAAAAGCAAGGATTCCGGAGTCACGCCTTCGATTTCTTTCAGCGCTTCTCTTCCCTCTTCAGTCAGAGGTTCGTCAGTCCCGCTTCCGTTAAAGTACAGTGCTATATTGCCTTCCGTTATACCATGTCTTATCAGATAACATTTCATTACGGTCACCACCTGTTTACATCGGTAATAAAACTGCCGACAAGGCTGCGGCTGCAGCAATGGCAGTCTCGCAGATCACAACAAAATATCCTGCCGTATCTCCTGTTATACCGCCGAATTCCCTGTAACTTAAATGCTTATACCATATGAAGCTCAAAGCCGCAGCTGCAAGCATTATGTACTCCATAGGCCACGTGAAATATGCCATAGCCCATACGGCAGCGGCACCGATAATAGATATAAGAATAAGGTTGATCTGGCGGCCGCCGGCAGCAGAAGTTGCTTCATAATAAAGCATACCTTCTTTTTTTGCCGACTTGAATGTAAGTATGGAAAGCGCGCTGAGGCATCTTGAAAGTACAAATCCCGCAGCGATGCCCGGAATGAACGAGGCTCCTGCATTTGAATCAATAACTATGATGAGTGAAGCAATAAATACGAGCCCGCATATGCCCAGTCTGATTACAGAAAAAGCTCCGATGTGCGGGTCTTTCAGAATTAGCAGTTTTTCTTCCATGGACTTGAATGAGCTCAGTGCGTCGGCAACATCCATAAAGCCATCGACATGGAATCCTCCCGTAATGATGAGAGGTACTGCAGTCAGCAGAAGTGCTGCAGCAGTATCAGGCAGAGCAAAGTGCTCCGCGCATCTGAACACGCCAAAGAACACGAGCCCAATCACTGCCCCGACCAATGGAAAAGCAGCAATGCTGTATCGCATGTCCTCGTCTTCCCACTCGAAGCGAGGCATCGGTATTCTTGAGTATTGCGCAAATGCGACCGCTATAGCTCTCAGTAGTTTCATCTTGATTTCATATCCTTATGGTCTTATCAACAAGTCCGTTGACCATTTCGTTGAGCATGTCGAGCGTCTCTGCATAGAAACGGGTCTCCTCATCAAATGATTCATCAATCTCAAAGTGGTTGCTGACGATAACAAGGTTCTCTGCCCGCTGTGCTATCCACCTTATATCCTCATACAGCCTCCCGAGCATTTCATCTCTGTCAGAACGTCTTTCAAACAGCTCGTTTGCGACGAGATTCGACAGACATTCAAGCAGTGCGGTCATGTTGGCCAGCCTGCCTCCATTGCTCATGTTATATTCGCTCAGTGAGCTGCAGATATCGAAGGGAGCCTCGATCGTTATAAAGCCCTTTCCGTCCCTCATCATGCGATGTCTCCTGACCCTCTCCATGCCCTCTTCTCCATACGGGATCATCGTCGCAATATATATTCTGTGGTCAGGATCTGACAGCTCTGTTACGATTTTTTCAGCCATAGCCGACTTACCGCTGTCCGGTGATCCGATGATAAAGACAGTACTGCCTCCCGCTGACTCTGCTTCAAAGTCATGATACTGCTCTACTGTCGTATCTGCAAAGCTGAGTCCATTTGAATAAAGAGCAAGCACGGTGTCGAGCAGAGGCATGAGCATGACAGCTCCGGTACCCTCACCAAGCGCAAGCATACCGTCGATGACAGGCTCCAGACCAAGTATGTCGAGTATGTACTTCATACCAGGCTCTTTTCCCAGGTGGGAAGCTATCATGAAGTTCCGGGTTCCCGGTACCAGCCTTTCAGCTATCAGAGCTGCTACCGCGCTTATGAAGCCGTCTATGATCACGGGGATGTGATTCATCGCGCCTCCGATGAAAACTCCGGCGAGGCCTGCTATATCAAGGCCTCCGACACACGAAAGCATATGCATCGCGTACTCGGGACTTGTCCTTTCGGCATCGCAGGCAGGATCATATTTTTCAAGAGCATCCCTGATTACATGCGTCTTTTTCCTGAGCCCCTCTGTACTTAAACCTGCCCCCCTGCCGGTTACAATATCAGCATCCAGACCAAGAAGTGCCGCGGCAAGAGCCGAACTTGTCGTAGTATTGCCTATACCCATCTCTCCGGTAGCCAGCAGTTTGTATCCACCGGCGCTGCAGTCGCAGACTATGTCGATCCCCGCCTCTATAGCCTGCATGCACTCATCCTCAGTCATGGCAGGTTCTTGCGCGAAGTTCCTGGTGCCCTTCATCACTTTGCGGGCTATGACCCCCTTTGGACTGCCTTCCATATTGATGCCGACATCGACAGGAATAGTATCTGCCTTAGCCTGTTTGGCCATTTGACAGACGGAGCTTTCGCCCCTTCCCATCCACTCTGCGACAGAACGTGTCACGTCCTGTCCGGACTGACTTACGCCTTCAGCGACTATGCCGTTGTCTGCGCACATGATTATGACCGCGCGCTTCTTTATATCTATTTCAGCAGAACCCTGTACCGCACCTATGCGCGCAGTGATCTCCTCAAATCTGCCGAGGCTGTTCAGCGGCTTAGCGATGCTGTCCCATCTGGCTCTGATATCATCATATGTGTCTTTGTCGAATGGTACTATATTTATCAAAACGCAGCCTCCCTCAGCATGGAGTAAATGCGGTCCATATCAAGATTTTCTCTCAGCATTGCCGCCAGCCTGTCATACTCCTTCTCCTTGAATTCTCTGTGGCCTGAAGCATCACCGCCGCTCAGGGCAACGCCCTTCTTCTCTGCCAATGCTTTCACCACAACCTCAGCCACGCCTTCTCTGTCAAAAATACCGTGTATATATGTTCCGTAAATATTCCCTTCGCAGACACCGGTATCGTTTGATGTAAAGTCTGATGCGCTTTGCGCCATACAGCCTTCAGGGAATGTCTGTCCCATGTGTATTTCATATCCTTCAGCCTCAAGTCCCGAAAGCCCCGCAAGCAAGCCGTCGACATTGCAGAAGCGGCCCCTGAACTGCTCAGTCTTTTTACTTCCAGTAAGTACAGTCGATACAGGCAGCAGTCCGAGTCCTTCTACCCTGCCCCCGCCTTCAACACCATCAGGATCCGACACTTCAACGCCAAGCATCTGATAACCTCCGCAGATGCCGAAAACCGGAACACCTTCTCTGCTGAGACTGATGATCTCACTTTCGAATCCTTTTTCACGAAGCCATGTAAGGTCCGCAATCGTACTCTTTGATCCTGGTAGGATCACCATGTCAGCTCCCTTCAGCTCTGCAGGTTCAGAAGCATACCTTACCGATACGTCCGGGAACTGCTCAAACACGTCTAGATCCGTAAAGTTTGAGATCTTAGGCAGCCTTATCACAGCTATGTCTATCAAGCCCCTGCGGTTTGCGGAGAGCCTGTCTGAAAGCGAATCTTCATCTTCCACTTTTATATCCATATAAGGCACAGTGCCGACTACAGGCACTCCGCCTTTTTCCTCAAGCATCTCTATCCCGCTGTCGAGAAGTGACGCGTCGCCTCTGAATTTATTAATTATGAGACCTTTGACTCTTTCTTTTTCATTGTCTTCAAGGAGCATAAGAGTTCCCAGAAGCTGGGCAAATACTCCTCCCCGGTCTATATCTCCGACCAGCAATACTGGCGCATCCACCATCTCGGCCAGTCCCATGTTGACTATGTCGTTCTCTTTCAGATTGATTTCAGCCGGTGATCCTGCACCTTCGATCACGATTATATCGAATTGATTCTCAAGTTTGCGGAAAGCCTCTTTGATCACAGGGATCAACTCAGTCTTGAACTTAAAATAATCGCGGGCTTTCATGTTCCCTATCGATTTACCGTTAATAATCACCTGTGAACCCTGATCATCCGTTGGTTTAAGGAGTATGGGATTCATGCACACCAATGGGTCGGTGCCTGCAGCTTCAGCCTGCACCACCTGGGCGCGACTCATCTCAAGTCCTTCCTTTGTCGCAAATGAATTGAGCGCCATGTTCTGGGATTTAAAAGGCGCTACCCTGTATCCATCCTGTTTGAATATACGGCACAATCCGGCTGCAATAAGGCTCTTGCCTGCATTGGACATTGTGCCCTGTACCATTATTACCTTAGCCATTTTTCTCTATACTTTTAACAAAGCCCGAATAGACTTCCATCAGTCTTCCGTCCTCGAGGCTGTAGAGGCTACTTATCAGTTCGTCGGTAAATACCTCTTCAGGTCTTCCGACTTTTTCCACTTTACCATCCGCGGATATGCAGATCACCTTGTCTGCTATGAGATGCGCAAGCTCGAGCTCGTGCATCGACATTATTACTCCGATCTCTTTCTCCTGAGTCAGGCTCTTCAGGAGATCGAGAAATTCCAGCTTATGCCTGATGTCCAGATAAGAGGTTGGCTCATCGAGTATCATTATATCAGGCTCCTGGCATATTGCTCTCGCAAGCAGCACTCTCTGCCTCTGTCCGTCGCTTATCTGATCGTAGCTCCGGTCAGCCAGCTCTGTTACATGCACCAGTTCCATTGTATCCCTAACGATCTTTTTATCATTTTCCGAAAGGATACCGAGTCTTCCTGTATACGGATACCTGCCGAGCGATATCACCTCTTCGCAGGTCATCTTCTCTGCAGGATTTCTTTCGGTCAGCATCACTGCCTGCTTCTTCGCGATGTCTGTCAAAGTGTACGACGAGCGCTCTTCATCCCCTATATATATCGTTCCCGCTACCGGCTCAAGCTGCCCTGCTATCGTCTTGAGAACAGTTGATTTCCCCGCACCGTTAGGTCCTATCAGTGTCACTATCTCGCCTGGCCGCACGACTATCTCTGCGCCGGCGACTATTACCTTATGCCCATACCCCGAATCGAGATGTTCCGTTCTGATAACCGATCTCATACCGTCACCTCTTCTTTCTTCCTATAAGCATCGCTATCACCACCGGGGCTCCGAACACGGCTGTCATCGAGCTGATGCTCATCTCAGTCGGTGCAAACAGGCTCCTGGCGAGCAGATCGCAGAAGAGGCAGAACACCGAGCCGCCCAGAAAACACTGTGGTATCATGACCACGGGCTTTGACGTGTCGGTGATCGATCTTATGATGTGCGGAACTGCGATGCCTACGAACGATATCGGCCCTGCGAAGGCCGTGACCGTTGCTGACAGAATGCTCGAGAGAGTAATCAGGCCGATCCTGAACGAGCGGATGTTGACTCCTACGCTGACCGCGTACTGCTCGCCCATCTGGAAGGCATTCATTGGCTTTGATAACAGGAACGAGACGATCACTGATATGAGTACAACCAGCGTGATCACCCTTATATTTTCCCAGCTGACAGCCGAAAAGCTTCCCATCGACCAGTTATGCAGATTGACGATGTTCGAATCATCAGCGAACGTGACGAGGAATTCTGTGATTGCAGAACATATGTAGCCTACCATGACTCCGCAGACAATCAGAACCGCCATGCTCCTCACTTTACCCGAAATCAGAAGTATCACTCCCGTAACCACTAACGAGCCTGCAAAAGCGGCGATGATCATCACAAGAGAATGCACCATCATTCCGTGGCTCAGCGCAAATATCATGGCACATGCCACGACAAGTTTGGCTCCGGATGAGATACCAAGTATGTACGGACCGGCAATCGGATTGGCGAAGAATGTCTGCAGCAGAAATCCGGATACAGAAAGAGCTCCCCCAAGCAGAGCCGCAGCAAGTATCCTCGGCATACGTATATCCCAAACGATCTTACCGTATTTGGATACCGTGTCATGCGAAAAGAGGATCTTTAATGCGTCTCCCATCGTCATAGAGGAGCTGCCAATCAGTATATTCAGTAGTATCAGTATAAGGAGCAGTACTCCCAGCAAAGCGTAACACGCTCTGACTCTGCTGCTTTTCATCTGTTCACCCGCTGTTTATTTCAGCTTGTGGAAGTATTCCATGCCGCTGTCGTCCGAGACGCCTGAAAAAATCTTATTCATTTCAACAATCATATCAGCTGCGCCGGTGGTACGCTGAAATGTGCTGGCATCTGTACACCACACTCTGCCGCTTTTTACCGCTGCAAAGTCGTTGAATTTATCTGAAAGCGCTGTCAGGTCACTTAAACCTTCAAGACTTCCTTCGATTGTGCTGTTATATATGAGTATATCAGCATCTACTGCTTTATCATAGAACGCTTCCATCTGCATGTTCATGGTTGAAAGCGCATTATCTTCTTCACTTGTGATGCCGTCAAGAGCATAAGTCCCTCCGGCCGTTTCTATCATTTTTGTAACATAATCGCCCGGCTTCCTCACGACTACTGATCCGTTTGAATTGACTGAGAAGAATGCTACTGAAGGCGCTTCTTTCACAGCATCCGTGTCCACAGCTTCTATCTTTGCCACAGCCTCGTCAAAGAATGCCTGAGCCTCATCACTCTTTCCAAAAATGAGTCCATACAGCTTGATCCACTCCAGCCTTCCCAGTGGATCCGATTCATAGCTCGACCGCTCCACGAGTACCGGGATACCAAGTTCTTCGATTGCTTCTTTGACCTGAGGGCTGTGATATATCATCGTAGATTCGATCGCGAGATCCACATCGTCCTCGAGCAGAGCCTCATAATCCGGAGCACGATACTTTCCGACGTATCGAATCGTATCATTTTCTACCAGCTTTTTAATCTTGTCGATGCCCCAGTCACTTGCCTGAGTGCTCGTCATAATCACTGAGCCAATTCCGCCTGCTGCATCAATAAGGTCCATGGCAGATGATGCGGCGTTGTAAACAGCATGTACCGGTGTTGTAATAACTGTCATTCCGCTGACTTCGTCTTCCGGCAGCCATTCCGGCAACGCATCTGCATTCTCCGTGAATAGATATCTGAGGCCATCCTCCACTGTGACCACTGAAATACCGTCCTCATAATGATCTACATGGAACTGGTCTGCATACTTAAGCTCCATTGAGCCCGTGAGATGCTCATCCCATACGCCGGTTCCGGTCTCTCCGACTGTACCGCTGCCTCCGCAGCCGGCAAGAACAAGTGCAAGGAGCAGAGTTATTATCGTTGTTAAAAGCTTTTTTGTTTTCATAAATGATATATGCGAATGCAGGGATACCGCTTTTATGCAACAGTATCCCTGCATTCATAGCAATTATTACTTTATCGACGCCGGATCGAATTTAAGCGTATATTCGATCTCGTGCGGTTCGCTCATCGCAGTGGTATCTGCGACAACTTCAAGCGGGCTGTCAAATGATGCAACCGGGATTTCAAATACCGAATTACCGTCACTATTCACAGGCTCGTATCTCTGGCCGTCCACTATCATGTAATCATAATAAGGGCTGCTCCAGGTGATGACTGCTGTTATCTCATCTCCGTTTTTACGTATCACTGCAGGGCTTTCTACCGAAGCTCTGCCCGTACCGCCTTCGAGAGCGACCTCAATAGTGTGCTCTCCGTCTGTAACATAAGATGAAGCAGCATTGTCAGCTGTGTTCCCATTGATTACCGACTGAATATCGTCGCCCTCTACAGGATCAGACACGACTACCTTGTGGTCGTACCAGTTGCCATGAGTACCTATAAGTGCTACGTCGAACTCCTCATCAAGTGCAGGCACCGGAATATCAAAACCGTACACCTCGTCCTCATAGCCATCACTGTAAACGACCTTATCGGTGGTAGGTTCAAGCAGCTCGGCGCCTTCCTTTTTTGCATCTTCAGCTGATCCCGGATAAAGATTGACTATCTTCTTCGACTGGAGGCTGACATGAATAGTCATTTTACCGTCCTTTACTGACAATATGCCTTTGTCCTGATTTGCCTCATTGACGTGGAACATTGAATTGTCCGTCGTAAATGTTGCAACATAGGTGCCGTCAACTATACCGGTATCAGCAGTCTTCTCTATACCGCTGCAGCCTGCCATGATGAGCATGGCTGCAGCCAGTACAGCACATATTAGTATTCTATATAATTTAATATTTTTCATCCGGTTCTTACTGAGCCATTGCCTCAGCTGTGTGAGCAGCATAGAGCTTTTGTACGTCTTCGATTCTTCCAAGGCCCGCGATCTGGCAGCTTACATTGTCAGCACCGAGCCCTGCACCCGTATCTACAGCTTCATCAGCGCCTTCAACCTCAAACTCGCCGCCATTTACAAATCCGTAGTACCATGTACCTTCCTCGTCTCCTGCCATATCGTTATTGGCATGGTCACCTGCAACTACCATCAGAGGCCTGAGAACAACCTTTGTGTATCCGGCATCTTCAAGTGCCTTCTTCACAGCCGGGAATGCTGTATCTTCAGGCTTGCCTTCAACTGTGCCGATGAATACATTGCTGTATCCAAGCTGCTTCATCTGCTCCTGCATCTGGTCATAAGTGACAGCAGCCTGGTGGGAAGTACCATGTCCCAGGAATACGAACGCAGTACCATCTGCAGCAGCTGCGTCGAGTGAATCAAATCCGGACTCCGAAACAGTCTGTGCAACTACAGCCTCAGCTACTGCTTCCTTGTCTGCGTTGACCACAGTTGCGTCTTCGCCTACAGTTCCGAGAAGTGGCTCAGCAACCTTGACTGTCTCGAATTTGTCTTTATATTTTTCAAGAGCTTCGATCAGCTCATCATACTCTGCACCATGCATCAGATGGGTCGGCTGGACTACAAGATTCTTTACTCCGTTGTCTGCTGCTCTCTGAAGAGCCTGATCAACATTGTCGATCTTCTCGCCGTCACGGGCATATACATGATTGATGATGATCTGAGCTGTAAATGCTCTTCTAACTGACCAGTCAGGATTTGCTTCCTGAAGCGCCTTCTCTATACCGCCGATATCCTCTGCACGGCTGTCATTGAAGGATGTTCCGAAGCTTACCACGAGAAGCTCATTCTCACCTATATCGTCCTGATTAAGCGGATCGTCCTTGGAGGCATCGCCTGTATCTCTTCCGAAATAATCCGGGCTCGCTTCTTCGCCTTCCACCTGCTCCTTCTGTTCATCAGTCAGGGCATCCCATGCAGCTTTTGCGGCTTCGCACTGCGCATAAGTCTCATCTGTGTACTCCTGAACGTATATAGCGTCAATCAGAGCAGCGCATTCTGCAACCGGGTCTGCAGCAGCCTCTTCCTCAGGTGCTGCTTCCTCATTGCTTCCGCATGCTGTCAGGATCGAGAATGTGAGGATCATAGCGAGTCCAAGCATCAAAACCAATAACTTTTTCTTCATGTCGATATTCTCCTTTTCAACTATGAATCTTCTGGCTTCCCCATAAAAAAAGCCTTTCTCCACTCACGGTAAAAAGGGCGACAGAAACAGGGAGCATTGCTCCTTCTATACTGTACGACCAATTCCACGTGATCGGGAAACCGTCTGCACCGCCCATGGCACTGCCGGCTGCATGCTGACTGTCTCCTGTACTTAAGTAACGGCAGGTCTCCTGGCTGAAGAACATATCATATCGGTCCGCCTTCCCGGGTCTAAATCAACTCCCAGTGACAAAATGGACCGACACGCTCTATCACAGTGACGGGATCGCGCAGGATTCTCACCTGCTTCCCTATTATCCCCGCCCGAGACGGGGCACCGGCACTTCATATTTTTAATTATTTTGCAGTGCTAAAATATTGTAACACCGTTGTGATATCAAAGTATCCGCCTCACTATTGAAAAAAAGAATAGTCAGAGGCTTAAGGATGCAATTGCTCTATAAGCATGATCTGCATATATTTCTCTGACAACTGGCAGCTGGCCCATGCCTTCTATTATGCATACAGTTTCATAGCCTTCTGCCGTGAAGCGCGAATACCATGAACCCGGATCATTCACCGAAGCCATGTCGTTAACGGCATGATTCCCTGCTACCAGCATCATAGGCCTAAGCACGACCCGCCTGTAACTGCCTGCATTAACCGCTGTGATAACATCATCCAGTGAAGGTTCAGCCTCAACTGTTCCAATGTAGTAATCGGCTTTTCCCTTACTTTTAAGTATACCCTGCATCTTATCATAAATGCCGTTTGCAGCTGCTTCGGTTCCATGGCCCATGAATACAATCGCAGTCTTCCCATCTTCGTAAACGGCTGAGGCTTCGATAAGTGCATCTGCAACTCCGGTGAAATCATCATCGGATGTGAGAAGAGGATCCCCTACCGCAACTTTCGTAAACGAGCCTGCATAATCTGCCAAAATGTTGCAGAGCTTGTCATACTCAAGTCCTTTCATGAGATGTGTAGGCTGTACCACGAGATTTTTTACTCCACCTGATGCTGCTTTTTCAAGAGCCTCCGATATATTGTCGATTCTGATGTTTTCTTTTCTGACAATGATATTGATAATTGTCTGCGAAGTGAAGCATCTGCAGATATTCCAGTTTTCTCCGGTTACTTCGCTTATTGCCTCTTCTACAGATTCAATATTCAGCTTTCGGCTTTCCGCAGAAGTTGTGCCGAAGCTTACGACCAGTAATTCGTTTTCTGCATTCATTTCTTTTCCAATCAGATTATGAGTCCGTACCTGCGTACCATTGGAGCAAGCTCTTCATCGGAAAGGTTTCCGGCATAAAGTGCCCTCCCCTGATACAGCATCAGAGCTTCATCCAGCAGAGCCGCATTATCGCAGACTATACAGAGCGGCTTTCTGACAGCATACTGAGCCGCTTCAAACTCATCTATATCCGGCTCACAGTCTATCTTTATTGTGATAATCTGCGAATCACTCTTATTTGCTTTTCTTATCTGTTCCTCAAGGTTCGGACCGCATTCGATTATCTCACCTGCTTCGATGCCCGGTTCAAGTATGAATGCATCTTTTTCGGTAGCACAGACTATCTTATCTCTGTGCTGAGGATCAGGCTTTCTTAGTTCAAATCCTTTCAGTTCAGGTGCTATCTTAGCGATGTGCTCAGGGCCTGTCCCGCAGCAGCCTCCGAAGAGTGCGGCTCCGAGCTCCGTGAACTTCCCGGTATACTTCACGAATTCATCCGGCGGACAGTCATACACTGTCTCTCCCTTTACAGTCTTAGGGAGACCGGCATTAGGCTTTATGGCAATGGGAACTTCAGCGAGATCATGCAACCGTTTTGCCTGCTCAAGCATCTCCTTCGGGCCTGTGCTGCAGTTTAGTCCAAAGGCATCAATACCCATGCTCTGCAAAATTACAAGCGCTGCCCTTACATCTGATCCGGTAAGTGTGCGCCCGTTCTCATCGCATGTGAATGAAACCAGAACAGGCTTGTCACTCACATCCTTCACAGCAAGCAGAGCAGCACGCGCATCAGGCACTGTCATGATCGTCTCGATCACGAACATGTCCACTCCGGCTTCTTCCATCGCTTCTGCCTGCTCATGGTAGATGTCGTAAAGGTCGCTGAATGTGAGGTCTCCAAGAGGAGCCAGAAACTTGCCGCTTGTAGCTATATCGCCTGCTACAAAAGCCTTTCCGGCCGCTGCTTCTTTAGAGATCGCCACAAGACGTTTGTTGAAATCTGCGACCATATTGAAAATACCGTTCTCTTCGAGCTTCACACGGTTAGCTCCGAATGTAGGCGCATAAACGATGTTGCTGCCGGCTTCTATGTATTCCTCCTGAAGCCGTCTCATCACTTCAGGATGCTCGAGCACCCAGGCCTCGGTGCACTTACTGCCATCATAGCCTCTTTTTTGAAGTTCTGTTCCGTTTGCTCCGTCAAGTATTAGCGGGAAATATAATTCCATATCTTTTCCTCTGTTTTCTCGTTATCAGGACAGCATCTGAATGGCGGCACGCGCGGCGGCTGCCGCGTCCGGCGTATACATGTCTGCGCCGGTCTGTTCGCAGAATTCCTGCGTAACAGGCGCGCCGCCGATCAGTATCTTCACCTTGTCACGTATATTTCTTTCCTCAGCCAGTTTTACCACGCGGTCGATCTCTCCCATACTGGTAGTCAGCAGAGTTGAGCACGCGATTATATCGCATTCGCTGTCAATAGCAGCCTTTATGAAATCCTCAGCACTCACATCGCAGCCGAGGTCTATGACTTCAAGACCGCTGCCTTCCATCATTATTTTTACCAGGTTTTTACCAATATCGTGCAGGTCGCCCTTTACAGTTCCCAGACATATCCTGCCCGCTGCAGTGCTTTCGTCTCCGCCCGCGAGCAACGGCTTAAGTATTTCTGTGGCTGCGGACATGCAGTTTGCAGCTCTGAGCATCTCAGGCACGAATACCTCTCCAAGAGAGAAATCTTCCCCGAGTTCATTCATGCCTCTTACCAGACCATCAGTAAGTATGGCCTGTGCATCCTCACCCCGATCAAGCGCAGTTTTTACAGCTTCTATAGTAATGTCTACATCTCCGTCCTGAAGAGCCTCTGATATCTCGTCAAAAATAGTCTTTCCGATCTTGGACCCGGTTTTTTCATCTTCCCTTGCAGATGATTTTCCGAAGACTGTGCCTGTGCTGTCAAAAACAAGCCTTACAGGATTCTTTCTTTCTGTTGACGTAGAAGTGAATCTCGGCAGATGAACTCCTTCGTTATATTTTCTTATTTCATCATCTATCCACGGATCAACGTGCTTATACACGGTCCCTGCTATACCGTATGTAATCGATGGTATGAAGTGCCCTCCCGGGCAGTATTCATGTAAAGCGTGCTTTACATATCTGCGCACCTCTTCCTCACCTGCATCCTCTCTGTCTATGGCAGCACCTATGCCGCCCATCAGCACCATGCTGCCGTTAAGCCTTTTCTGCAGAGCCGGGATGTCGTTCTCCGGAAGAACTCCCTGCCACACCTGAATCCCTATTTCTGCCATGTCTTCGACAATAGGTGCAAGGTAAGAATCTGCATGGTGTATCGCAATAACGCCCTGTGATCTGATATATCCATAAAATCTGCGATACGGTTCCTTATAGAATTCGCGCCACATGTCAGGCTTCATGAAAAGTGCATCTTTTGTGCCCCAGTCATCATGTGAAAAGATCACATCAGGTTTCAGGTTCTCTATCAGGTGCTTCACGTAAGCAAGCCTGTACTCAGTGATATATTCTATAAGCTCGTGCATTTCATCCGGATGGTCATAGAGATTTGTCAGCACATCCTGAAAAGGCATCAGAAAATGGCACTGCTCAAATATGCCGGTGCCCATGAACCCCGCCACCAGACGCTCATTACCGGCAAGATCTCTTGCTTTTTCGCGGAAAGTCACCCAGTCCCCGGGATCACTGCTATGAGGAATAAAATCCGGAGCATGTACATATTCCCGCCATCTGGTTATGTCTTTTATTACTTTATTATCTTCAGTTACAATAGGCATTGACCCCGGTGCGTCAGCAGGCCAGTCGATCACGGTACCCCAGCGGTCCGTGATGGTCGCACCCGGCATTCTGCCCTGATGCAGATACCTGCCGATAGGGTCGCCAAGTGCCATCTGGAGGGCTTCGTACTGTACGAGCTGCCTCTCCGGTCTTCCATCCGGTTTCAGTAATTCAAGAAAAATCTCTTTTGCTGTCATATGAAATACCCTTTCAGTCGATGAGCACGCATGATGTAAAGCACATCGTGTTTTCTCCATAGTTATATTTAAGTCCCGACCTGATGGCCACATCACTCACCAGCAGCCCGTAGGCCTCCATTGATGAAACCATTTTATCAGGATGCCTGCACGGTCTGCCCGGATAAGTACAGGAACGGCATAGCCTGCATGTGCCTGCCCCCATAGGCAGACAATCAGGATAAAACTGTCTTATCTGCCTGACAAGCGTATCAAAGTTCTTTCTGTGCTTCTTCATTATGGCCGCCGTCCCGTCCATATCGAAACTGTCTGAGAGGTCTCCGGCAGTCTGGACTATTATTCCGCGGTGATAAGCTTCAGCACGAGTTTTTGCTCTTTCTATGCTTCCGACGGCAGGCGGACAGCTCCAGCTTTTACCATAGCTTTTGCACAGGTCCGCAGAACACATACTGCGGACTTCCTCTCTGAACTCCAGTGAATCCATCGCCAGAGGAGCAGAGTAAGTAAATCCCGCCTCTTTCGCAAGATCTGTAAGTTCATCTATTCCCGGTTTTTGTCCTGCTGCTGTAATCATTTATTCTCCGCCGGTAATTATACAAAATGCTGCTGCCCTGATACGGGCAACAGCATTCTTCATATTCGTTTTTCTGTCATCAAATGTGCAGGAACAGTCCCGCCATTATGAAGTATGTGCAAAGTGAGATCATGTCAGTGATAGATGCCATCATAGGTCCCGCCATCAGCGCAGGGTCGATACCGATGCGTTTTGCCACCATAGGCAGCATCGAACCTATCAGCTTTGCGATGATGACTATGAGAATCATGGATACACATACAGTGACCGCTACAAGCGGCGGATTGTGGTCGAGATAAACTATCCTGAAGTAGTTGAGAATACTCAGACAGATACCGACTATGACACCTACTCTGATCTCCTTCCACATTACCTTAATGAAATCCCCTAGCTCAAGTTCTCCGGTCGCCATACCACGGATTACCAGCGTGGAAGACTGCGATCCGGAGTTACCGCCGGTACCCATAAGCATCGGCATGTAGATTACCAGTGCTATAACAGCTGACATCGCGTCCTCAAATCTCGCCAGAATTCCTCCGGTCACGAAATATGAGCACATGAGCAGAAACAGCCACGGCAGTCTCGCCTTGACGTGCTGCCAGACGGACCGGTCGAGATATTCCCTGTCCGAAGTGTCGATGACTCCGCCCATACGCTCGATATCCTCGGTCGTCTCTTCTTCGATGACTTCGAGGATGTCGTCGACGGTAACAATACCGACAAGTCTGAATTCATTGTCTACTACCGGGATTGCCAGATAACCGTATCTGGTGAACAGGTCGGATACTTCCTCCTGGTCGTCATCTACATGAGCGACTACAGGGTCGTCATGCATGAGGTCGGAAACCTTCATGGTATCCGGTGAAATGACCAGTGACTTAAGCGATACTACACCGATAAGCTTGCGGCCGCTGTCGACCACGTAGCATGTGTAAATCGTCTCTGAGTCGAGGCCTACATCCTTGATGTGATCAAGCGCCTCCCTTACCGTATCATCCTTTTTGAGGTTGATGTATTCCGGCGTCATCAGGGCGCCCGCGCTGTCCTCCTTGTACTTAAGGAATGTGTTTATCAGACGGCGCTCGCTCTTAGGCGTCTTGTCGAGTATCTTATTGACAATATTTGACGGCAGTTCTTCAAGAACGTCGATCATATCATCGAAGTCGAGCTCATCGAGTATGTATCTGATCTCGGGATCAGTTATGATGTTAATGATGTCTACCTGATCCTCAACACTCAGCTCGGCGAATACATCTACGCTTATATCTTTCGGAAGCGCTCTAAAGAGAACGACCATTGTTTTGAGGTCGAATTCTCTCCTGATGTCTACCAGCATTTCTGCTATCTCGACTTCATTGTGTTTAAGGAGTTCGTCCCGGGCATGGAAGTACTTCTTAGTCTCGAGGAGCTCGATTATTTTGTAAAAGGAATCCTCGTATGCCTGATCCATGTCTGGAACCATGTTTGCATTCTCCATTGGTCCGTCCTCCTTTCTATGTAAAGTCAACTTTACCTTATTGCGTGTCTCCGGACAGCATTTGTATTATCTCGTTTTCAGTTATGATCGCTACTCCCAGTTCGCGGGCTGTCCTGTTTTTTGAAGAGCCCGAATTCGGATCATTTGTTATGAGATAATCCGTTTTTGCGGATACTGATCCGGCGACCTTACCGCCCTCGGCTTCTATCTCAGCCTTGAGATCCTTGCGGTTCGCGTAGTGCTCAAGGCTTCCGGTTATGACGAAGGTTTTTCCTTCAAGACTTGTACCGGTGGCCTCATAGCTCTCATCGATCGTAAGCATGCTCAGAAGATCCTCTATCTCTGCTTTGTTTTTTTCATCAGCAAAGAAACGTACATAATCGCCTGCCATGACTGGCCCTACATTATCAATTTCCTTTAGCGTCTCTTCATCCAGACTCTCTATATCACTCCACTTGTTGCGGCATGCGCGGGATATGATATTTGATGTCGCGACGCCTATGCCCGGAACTCCCAGACCATAGAGAAGCCTTGCTGCAGTAGTATGCGAGGCTTTCCTTGCTGACTCGATAAGGTTGTCATACGATTTAGCCCCGAAGCCTTCCATCTCAATAATAGCACTTTTATGCTCTTCGAGCCTGAATAAATCCGCAAGATCGCTCACTGCTCCGATACCTATCAGCTTGAGCAGTCCGGACTCCGACAGGCCTTCTATATTCATCGCGTCTCTCGACACGAAATGTTCGAACCTTTTTACATGCTTTGCCAGGCAGTCAGGATTGGTGCAGATGAGTGTCTTAGTACCCTCTTCATCTCTCACGAGTGTACTTTCTCCGCATACCGGGCATGCTTCCGGTATCTGCATATTTCCGCTCCTGGTAAGGTTTCCGGCGAGCTGTGGGATTATCATGTTTGCCTTGTATACCTGTATGGTATCGCCTATCCCCAGCTCGAGGTCTTCCATTATATTGAGATTGTGCACGGATGCCCGGGATACCGTAGTTCCTTCAAGCTCCACCGGGTCAAATATAGCCACCGGGTTGAGCAACCCCGTGCGTGACGGGCTCCACTCTATTTCACGAAGCACTGTCTCAGCCTGCTGATCGCGCCACTTGAAAGCTATCGAATCCCTTGGGAACTTCGCGGTCTCACCAAGAGTCGAAGCGTATTCAGCGTCCTCGAGAGTAAGCACCAGGCCGTCTGAAGGAATATCGAAGGTCCTGATGGCCTCTTCATATTTATCTATCGCCTCAAGGAGATTGTCCCTGTTGACCATCACGTAATCGACGATCTCAAAGCCCTGCTTCTTAAGCCATTCCATCTTCTCTCTGCGGCTCGATGTTTCGAAACCCTCTGAGAGAGTCAGGCTGAACGCGTAAAAGTTGACTCTTCTTTCTGCAGTCACCTTCGGATCGAGCTGGCGGATGCTGCCGCTGCAGAGGTTCCTTGGATTCTTATACTTTGCGTCTGCGTCCTCTATCGCCTCGTTGATTTTTTCGAAGTCCGAGTATCTGATGACTGCTTCGCCGCGCACAATTACCCTGCCTTTATGAGGGATGCTCTTAGGAACATTGCGGCATGCAAGAACATTTGCCGTAATGACTTCGCCCTCTGAGCCGTTGCCTCTGGTAACACCCTGAACAAGCCTGCCGTTCTCATATGTAAGTCCGACAGTAAGACCGTCTAGCTTCCACGAAAGGAGCCCTTCCTTGTCACCAAGCCACGCCTTCAGCTCCGCCCTGTCTTTTGTCTTGTTGAGCGAGAGCATTTTTATCTCATGGACTATCTTAGGCAGTCCTGCAGCGGTCTCAAAACCTACGTTGATCGACGGACTGTCATCCCTGATGTACCCGGTCTCATCCTCAAGAGCGAGAAGCTCATCATACATCTCGTCGTATTCATAGTTTGTGATGATCTCAACACCCTGCGTATAGTATGCATGAGAAGCCTCATTCAGTTTTTCGACCAGTTCGTCTATCCTTTTTCTCTGATCCATGTTCTTTTCCTATCTGATTATGATTCTCTTGTCTGCTCGCCCGCCCAGGCCTTTGTGTCCTTTTAAATAGTCCCTGAGTACGCTGAAAGCATCTTCACTGACCGTCTTGAGTCCGGCGGCCTTTGTCAGCTCTTCATTGCTCTGTCCGAGTACGTCTTCGGAATTCACATAATAGAATTCCTGAAGACCTATGTCGAACATCTGATCATTAGCGACAGGCTGTCCCCTGAACGAAAGATCAAGCTCGCCGGTGCTCCTTGTATACTCAATGTGAAGCGCCCTGGACGTGTGGAAGAAAGCTTCCTTCCAGTCATCGAGCACCTCGTCTCTGAGCATATGTTTTATCATAGTCTTCAGCTGTTTGCCGTTGACCTTTACCTTATATATCTTGCCATCATACGGATAAGCCTCTCTGAGGTCCTGCAGTGTTACGGTCATGTCCATTCTGTAGCATCTGGTGCTGGAACTTGCCATCATCATTATATCCACATCGAGAGAATCAGTAAAAGAGTCAACAAAGAGCTGCCCTACTTCCGTAGTATTACCCCTTCCGTAATTGTCAAGATCTCTCTTTAGTCTTGTTATGATAGTACCGTACTTCTCATCAATGTCCATCTGATAGGTGTTGACCATGGCTTTGACAAACTTGTCTTCAATACAATGGTCTTCATCTAACGGAACCAGTTTCCATTCCCATTTTTCTATATCACCTGCCCCTTCGGCAGAAGGATCTACAAAAAGATGCAGCTCTCCTACATGAGTGTTTCCCTCTCCTGCCTGAACAATGAGTATATCGTTGACTACGGCAGGTTCATCCATATATGTATGAGAATGTCCGCCTATTATTACTTTGACTCCAAGCGAAGGATCCAGTGACTTTGCAAGCTCGACGTCAGCATCGAATCCGATGTGTGTCAGAAGCACAGTCATGTCAGGTTTTTCTCCTTTTTCCTTTTCGCTTTCCACGATGCCCCTGATTTCTTCGACCGCATCCCTGACTGTGACAAAAGCACCTACCAAACCTTCAGCACGTGTCTGATCTGCTATATTCTCTGTGAGCAGCCCGATGAACAGCACCCTGAGCCTTCCAAAGGTATAAGACTCGCTTGGCTTGAAGAGTGTCCTGTCGTTCTTCTTTACCCTGAAGTTAGCATTCAGTATCAGAAAATCAGCATATCTGGATACAAACATCATATGTGAGATGCCGTAGTCCAGCTCATGATTGCCGAGAGACATCATGTCGATACCTACAAGGTTCAGTATGTCGATCGTAGACAGCCCCTGATAATCACTATCTATGAGTGATCCCTGGAATGCATCTCCTGCTATGCAATAAAGAGTATGCGGGTATTCTTTTTTCACCTTGTCTACATAACCTGCCAGCTGGGCAAGGCTGCCTGTAGTTTTGCCGTTCTCATCTTTATAACCAACGAAATTTCCGTGGATATCGTTCGAATGCAGTATGACTATCTCTCTGAGCTTTTTCTCTGTCAATTTACCTTCTCCATCCTTACGTAACCCTTACCGAGCTTTTTCTGTCCGAAGTCATCGAACATTACCGTCATCGTTTTTTCGTCCTGTTCAATCACCATTCCTTCGCCGAACTTAGGATGTCTTACAATATCCCCATTCTCGAACTCCTGGTGAATATTGCCTTTATTGGCAGTCTGTCTCCTCGCTGCTGCGAGACTGTCGAACGGCCTGGATGCCGGTTCACCTGAGTACCCGTCAGCAGTTCCGTAAGACCGTCCTCCGAAGTAATAGTCCCCAAGATAAGATCCCTCGCCTCTTAATCCTGTACCGGTCTTTACCTTGTCGTTCACGAGGGTATCGCCGTCCATGCACTCCCGGTCCATCTCATCAAGGAACCTGGACTCCATCTGGAAGTCAGTGCGGCCATATACTGTTCTTACCTGAGCTCCGGTAAGATAGAGTTTCTTCATTGCGCGGGTAATGCCCACGTAGCAAAGTCTTCTCTCCTCCTCCATGCCGTGCTCTTCATCGAGAGCAGCCATACCAGGGAACATGCCGTTCTCCATACCAGGCATGAACACGACCGGAAATTCAAGGCCTTTAGCAGAGTGCAGGGTCATAAGCACAACTGCATCCTCATCCTCGTCGTGATTGTCTATGTCTGCCATGAGCGTGATCTGCTCCAGGAATGCTGACAGCTCTGACTGCTCATCAGCATCGATGTCTTTACCCATAAGAGCGAGCCGCTCTGCCCTCATCTCATCACGCAGAGCCTTCGTGCTTCCGTCATCAAGTCCTTTCTCAAACTCGGTTATGACAGACTTGAATTCCATGATGTTTTCAATACGACTCTCCGCCTCCACAGTACCAGCGTCCTCGAGTGCCTTGAGGTATCCTGAACGGTTGAGCACGTTGTCATACAGATCGGTAAGAGTGAGGTTCTCCTGTTCCTGCCTTATATCAGACAGCATTCCTGTGAAGGCCTCTACTGAAGACCTCAGCTTCGGACCGAATGTAGAAAGGAGCTCCTTTTCGCAGAGCGCTTCGAACATGGTCATTTTATAGGCGTTGGCATATTCTTCTATTCCTGCCAGAGTCTTGCCGCCTATACCGCGCTTCGGCTCGTTGATCACCCTCATCATCGACACATTGTCGCCCGGGTTCTCTATCAGCCGGAGGTATGCCATGACGTCCTTGATTTCCTTGCGGTCATAGTATCTTAGGCCCGCGAGCACCCTGTATGGTATGCCGCGGAAGCTGAATTTCTCTTCGAAGCTTCTGGACTGAGCATTCTTACGATAGAGTATGGCGAAGTCCTTATAATCATATCCTTCCTCTGCCCTGAGTCTCTCGATCTCTAAGCCTATCCACCAGGCTTCCTGCTTTTCATCTTCGAGTCTCTTATAAGTGATCTTTGCCCCGTCTTTTCTGTCGGTCCAGAGCGCCTTTGCCTTTCTTTCCCTGTTGTTCTTAATGACTGAATTGGCAAGTTTCAGAATGTTACCGTCAGATCTGTAGTTCTGCTCGAGCCTGATCGTGAGCACTTTGCTGAAATCATTTTCAAAGTCGAGTATGTTTCTTATATCAGCTCCGCGCCACTGATATATGCACTGGTCATCATCCCCGACAACGCAGAGATTTCCGTGTGTAGAGGCCAACATTTTTATCAGCTTGTACTGGAGATAGTTGGTATCCTGGTATTCGTCAACCATAATGTACCTGAAACGGCCCGAGTAGTATGCGAGTATGTCCGGATTCTGCTCAAGGAGCTTCACGCCGTTCCACAGAAGGTCATCGAAGTCCATTGCGTTGGCGTTCATCAGCTCTTCCTGATAGCGCTTATACACATCATATATATGCTTTTCATAAAGCAATCCTCTGGCGGATGTCAGGAACTCTTCCGGACCTTCTTCGTTCTCCTTACATTTGCTTATTACCGAGATGATCATGGACGGCGAGGACACCTTGTCGTCTATGTTAAGTTCCTTGCATATTCTCTTTACGAGCGTTTTTTTATCGGTCTCATCGTAGACGGTGAATCCGGTCTTGTAGCCCAGTCTCTCAGGCGAATATCTGAGCATGCGAAGGCACATGGCATGGAAGGTCATGATCCACATGCCGTATACTTCTCCGACCAGATCTTCCACACGGCTCCTCATCTCTCCGGCCGCCTTGTTTGTGAATGTTACGGCGAGGATACTGTGAGGGTCGATGCCCTGCTCTATCATGTAAGCCATTCTGTGAGTCATGGTAGCCGTCTTGCCTGAACCCGCCCCCGCGAGTATCAGTACAGGACCGTCCAGCTGCCTCACTGCTTTATTCTGTTCACTGTTTAAAGTCTTGCGCATAGATAAGTAATTATATCACTTTTGACGCTAATAATCATATGACACAGCGAGTAAATGCCAGTCGGATCCGGACAGTATTAACGGCCGTTTTGGGGGATTTACGCGCTCGTTTATTGTTGACTTTTTACATCGTAGTGTTAAAATTTAGTCATAGGGCGTATTATGCCCGTGCCAACTTTTTAAGTGTTTTATAAGGAGAGTGATACCCATGGCAAATTATGTTGAAAGAGTCATCGAGCAGTGCAAGAAGAACAATCCTGGCGAAGTAGAATTCCACCAGACTGTAGAAGAGGTACTGACTTCCCTGGCTCCTGTAATGGATGCTAACCCAAAGTATGAAGAAGCTGCACTTCTTGAGAGACTCGTTGAGCCTGAAAGAGGAGTTACTTTCAGAGTAGTATGGGTTGACGACAACGGCAAAGTTCAGGTTAACAAGGGCTACAGATATCAGTTCAACAGCGCAATCGGTCCTTACAAGGGCGGCCTGAGATTTGCTCCAAACGTATATCCTGGAATCATCAAGTTCCTCGGATTCGAGCAGATCTTCAAGAACTCCCTGAC
>JBGUKU010000082.1:0-40469 GCA_045114615.1 Anaerovoracaceae bacterium | reverse complement strand
CAGTACTGATGTGATTGCTGCTGTAAGAGTTGTCTTACCGTGGTCAACGTGGCCGATCGTACCAATGTTGATATGCGGTTTGGTTCTCTCATACTTCTGCTTTGCCATTTAACTTCCTCCTTCAAATAATAACGTTATTTTTGAAAATTTTGAAAAAATTTAGGGACAAGCGTCCCTGTCCCTAAACGGGTTTGCATGGAGCTGATGAGCAGACTCGAACTGCCGAAACCTCTTCCTTACCAAGGAAGTGCTCTACCTACTGAGCTACATCAGCGCATAGCAAAAACGATAGTACAACATTGCCCCCCTGATGTCAAGTAAGCAGAATGTTTTTAACCGCATCCAGCACCTGTTTTGAGCATGAGCCCGCCATCTTCATCACCTCGGTCTCAAGAGTGCTGATGGTGCATCCCATGTCCTCCATCATCTTTATCGCAAGCTCATGTCCGCGCTTATCAGCTGAATCGCAGCAGTCCTCCAGAACCACTGCCTTATAGCCTCTCCTGAGGAATCCCGGTACGGTCTGAAGCAGCTCCACATTAGTGGCAGCTCCGGCAATGAGAACCGTTCTGAAATCGATCGCGCCGGTGTATTTCTCCAGATCAGGAGAAGTCCAGACATCAGGATGGATGTGCCGGACCGTTTCCGCCTCTGCGGCATGTCTTTTCACCTGTGGTAGAATCTCACCCATATCGTACGACTCCGCTATGATGAGCGGCTTACCCATCCTGCTCACGGAACGAGAGAGCTTTTCGAGATTGCTTATGAACCCTCCTGCATTTTTCATGCGCACAGGCATCTTCTCCTGAGGATCGACTATAAGGGTGAGACAGTCTGTCTCCTGTGTAAGACCTTTGAGTCTCATCAGCGCTGCCGTATCTGAAAGTGTTGTCGGGATCGGCGAGACCGCAACATAACTCGCCGCACACCAGTCGATGTCGTAGCGCATGTTGTCATCAAGATAGTCCGCCTCGCCGGTCATCTGATAATTGCCGTTCTTTTTCTTTTCAAAGAAGAACCTTAACCCGTAACCGCGCGGAGCCGTCTCTGCTACCCGTACCCCTTTGATTTCCCACGATGGCAGATCAGGCGCATTTACACTGAGGATAGTTCCCGGATCGATCTGCATTGACATCTCCATCAGTCGCGGCAGAAGTCCGACCAGATAATCGAAATGTTCAACATTCATTCCTCCCTGGCCGCCCACGGAAAGAGCTATCGATCTGATTCCGTTTATCGCTCCTTCTCTTGCGCCTGCTACAGTCCCGGAATAATACGCCGCAAGGCCCGTGTTGAATCCCAGATTGATACCGCTTATGACAAAGTCCGGAGTGATCCCCTCTTCATATTCCAGATAGTCGATAGCCCACATCACGCAGTCAGCAGGAGTACCGTCGAGCTCCCAGGCTGCCACAGCACCTTTCACATCCCGCTCCTTTGGAGTGACCTCGCGCATGAATGTGATGCTGTGGCTCTTTCCGCTCTGCTGAGTTGCCGGTGCTACAACATAGACATCGGCATGCTTAGACAAAGCTTCCACGAGCACTATTAACCCGTGAGCATCTATACCGTCATCATTCGTGACCAGTACCTTTGGCATCCTGATTTCCTTTACATGTTTCTTCATTTCGCTGCCTCTAATCCTGCTCCTGATGTTGTGCGAATGTCGCCGTCCGACAATACAAACACGCCTTCTATACCATCCTGTCCTTCTATAAGTTTCATTCCCTCGTCAGCGCCCAGTATAAGGCATGTGGTGCTGAGGGCATCTATATCAGCCGAATGCCCTTTGTCTGCGATGAGCGTCACTGCATCGAGATCCGTTTCAACGGGCCAGCCTGTCTTAGTATCAAGGATGTGATGGTATTTCTTTCCATCCACCTCTATCTGCCGCTCATATACGCCGGATGTAACGAGTGTCTTATCTCTCGCGTCGATTTTTCCGATTATCTCTTTGCGGTCGCTGAAAGGGGTCTCTACTCCGATCGCGAAATCGTCCTCATCGGTCTTGCCGCCTATACAAATGACATTACCGCCGAGATTGATCACAGCCGAGACCACGCCTTTGCTCTCGAGGAGCTCCGTCATCCTGTCTCCTATCCAGCCCTTTGCGATTCCTCCAAGGTCGAGCTTGGTCTCCGGATCGGTAAACCTCACCTTATTACCCTCGATGGCGATATTGCGGTAGTTTATATGCTTCACTGCCTCGGCCAGAGACTCTGCATCAGGTATCTTCGCTTCGCCTTCCGGCGCATGGAAGTCCCACTGCTCTGTCACTCCTCCCACCGTTATATCGAAGCTTCCGTCAGATGAGTCTGAATACTCAATACCCTTCTGAATGAGCTCGCGGGTGTCTTCGTTCACGTCCACCCACTCACCTTTGGCATTATTGATCCTGCTGATGTCGGAGTCCTTGCGCGTGCGGCTGATCTTTGATTCGAGGTCGCTGCATAAACCGAAAGCTTCGTTTATCGCTGCATTCGCCTCATCACTCATGTCCGCTGCAGCCTTCACTTCGCCCTGGTCACCCGTCATGCGGTAGATTGAGATGGTGCAGATGGTATCGAGATAAAAGCCGTCTCCCATGACCGGCTCAGGGGCCTTACCGCCCGCTCCGCTGCAGCCCGCAAGCGCCATAAGCACTGCAGCCAGCATAACAATATTCAGTTTTTTCAGAGCGCGCTTCATCAGGGCGATTATCCTTTCAACGGCTTACATGTTATACTTATTCTATGAAACAATTCATACGAAAAGCAGACATAATACTTTTCATAGTGCTGGTTATCATCGGACTGGCGGCTTCTGCTGCGCTCACGCTCTCACACGGTGAGGCCGGAAGCGGCGCTAAAGTCATCATAGAATCCGGAGGCGATCTCTACGCAAGGTATCCGCTCGCTGAAGACCGCACCGTTATTGTGCCTGCTCCGAAGCAGAATGCTGTCGATGCTCCTGCGGCAGATCCCGACAACACAGCTTCCGCACAGTACGACTATTATAATGTGGTCGTTATAAGCGGCGGCACAGTGTCCGTTACCGAGGCATCATGCAAGAATCAGGTGTGTGTAAAGCACGGAGCCATCTCGAGGCCAGGCGAGAGCATCGTTTGCCTGCCTAACCGAATGGTGGTCCGCATTGAGAACAGTTCGGAGGAAGGAGGCGGCTATGACTCAGTCACCTCGTAAGACCTCGAAGCGCAAGTCTCTCAGCGCATCTTTCGTCGCGAGAGTCGGTCTCATGGCTGCACTGGCTCTTATCTTTTCGTACGTCGAAGCCATTATACCATATAATCCGGGCGTTCCCGGAATCAAACTTGGCATAGCGAATGTCGTTACTGTAGTCGCACTGTATAAATTCGGCGCTAAGGATGCCGCAGCAGTCAGCGTCATCCGAGTGGTGCTCGCGGGGCTCCTTTTCAACGGCATTTTTGGTATGCTTTATGCTCTGGCCGGTGCTGCTGTAAGCCTTACCGGTATGATACTCCTCAAAAAAACCGGTCTCTTCTCAGTGACCGGTGTAAGTATGGCTGCGGGAGTCCTTCACAATCTGGGGCAGCTTCTGGTTGCGGCCGCTCTCATCGAGGACCTTCGCATTTTCTTTTATTTCCCTGTTCTTATGTTCAGCGGGATCGCTGCCGGAATACTCGTCGGCATAGCATCCACACTCGCTCTTAGAGCCCTGCGCTGATCAGTCGTCATTGTCGTCATCGATATCATCGTGATCATCGTCATGGTCATCGTGGCCGTTGTCAGCGTCATCCCTGTCTTCATCCGCATCATCATGGCCGTTATCTGTGTCATCCCTGTCATCTTCAGAATCGGTATCGTCCTGATCATCATCAACGTCCGTATCTGATGCCATGATCTCCCCGGTCGATGCGTTTATCTCATACTCGTAATCCTGTCCGCCGTATTTGAATTCCACTTCGTAGATGATGATTCCGTTTTCACAGTCCATTTCGACTTCGGTGCCGCTGACCTGCGAGCTGTCCATCCCTGCATGGCTGAGAGCTGCAGCAAGTGCGCTTTCATAACCGATGTATTCCCCGGTATATGCTTCACCATGCATGGTTCCTCCGTCAACATTGCGTTCCTGGCCAAGAACGATAAGTTCCTGTGTTGACAGCGATAGCAGCGAGTCCTCAGTCATCCTCGTGCCGCCGTTACCGATCAGGCTGCGTATCAGCTGTGCCTTGCCGGTTGATATCCCGTTATCTGCAGCGAATTCCTTCAAATCATCAGTTTCCTCGACATACTGCCCCAGTACGGCAGGTGTGACCGCCGAACTGCCCATATATGCATTGATGCCGTCCGACAGTTCCGCTTCGATAGCCTGCCCCTTTGCCTGATCTCCGGAACTGACTGACAGCAGTATTGAATTTGACTTGTCATTCAGGTAGCCCTTCGTGAGCATTGACCCCACGATGGCATTGCACGCCGTCTTTACATCACTGCCCTTCAGATCCATATCGTCGAGTATGGCCTTGCCGTCTTCATTTACCGCTGTGGCTTCTACCACCTTCTCTTTTCCGTTGATCGAAAGCTCGATGCTCGGATTGACATCGATGTCTACGACTGCAAGGACTTTCTGGTTCATATTTCTCCAGACCGTGACTCCGCCGACTAGCAGTATGAATGCAGCGGCACAGCTGATCAGTGTCCTGAACGATCTGCTGCTCACAACAGCTTTTTTGTATCTGTCATCCTCACCATCAGCAAGCTTTTCTTTCATTGACGGTTCCTGCTTCTCATTGAGATCCAGCTCCGCCATCAGATCGTCAAGCATGTCAGGGGCGGCAGCATTCAGCGCAGAGGCAAGCCTTTTTTCGATTTCATTATTATCGATCATCTTTCCACCCCTTTCGCTTCCATTTCTTTTCTCATTTTCTTTAATGCCCTGTTGTATTTTGACAGTACCGTTCCTGTCGGGAGATCAAGTATCTCTGCGATCTCCCTATGCCGGAACCCGGTCATGGCATGCAGAACGACTATCTGCCTCTCTTCCGCATCCAGCACATTCATCGCTGCCTCCAGTACCATCCTGTCAAGCAGGTCATTACTGTCGTTCAAAACACCTGCAAGATCGTCATATTCTGACAGTTCCTCACAGACCTTGCCCGCACGGATCTTATTCAGGCAAAGATTACGGACGATAGTCAGGATCCACGCCATCGGATTCCCGGATGGTTTGTATGTGACCGCACTTGTGTAGATCCTGATGAAAGCATCATGCATAGCATCCTCTGCATCGTGTTTATTGCGCAGTATCGACATGGCGAACCCGTACACAACGCCCGATGTCTGCTGATACAGCTCGCGGAATGCCGCTCCGTCGTTTGAAGCCATCCTTATTATTAAGTTTTCATCAAGCTGCATTGTCGCCATTTTCTTCAGTCAGTCCTTTTAATAGCCTGTCACTTTCCACTCATGCTCCAGAATCTTGCCGGTAGGAGCAAGAACTTCGTATTCAAAATCGCGGCTGCCGTCCGTGAACCTTATCTCGTAAGTTCCCTTTCCGTTGTCATATTCATAGGTGCAGGTACCTTCACTGATAATCTTATAGCTTATACCCGAGCTTTTGGCAACTTTCTTCCTCGCAGCCTTTTTGCCGATTTTCTTGTGTGAAGAGTTTTTCTTATATTTGTTTTCTACGGATTTTTTGACTATTGTGCCGGTATCTGCCATGATCTCATAAGCGTATTCCTTGCCGTTCGATTTCTTTGTAAACTCCACTTCGTATACACCGTCTTCAGCATCGTATTCAGCTTCAACGTGTTTTACCTGAGAACTTTTGAGTCCGGCATTATTAAGAGCCGTTTCCAGTGCTGCATCATTGCTGTCTGCAGCGCCTGCGAATACGGACATACTCATCATCATAACCATCGCAAGGGCGGTAAACAGCGCCATAAGGATATTTCTTGTCTTCATGGTGGACCTCCTACTTGTGTAATTAAAAACTGCCTTCACTGTGTATACACGTGAGGCAGTCATTTTATTGCACAGATAATATGTTTTTATTTGTTTTTCCACAGTCCCGATATACTTTCGCTTCGCTTTATTATCGTTGCAAGTGCTGCTGCCAGTACGAGTAAAGCTGCAACAGGATATACGATCAGCAGTCTGTTGGTGGTGCCGTAGATATCGAGAACGCCTTTCAGGATGCTCCCGATCGTCAAAGTCACTATAATCGCAAGCTGTGTGTCTTTTGCATCGATCTTCTTTTCTTTCATGGCCGCGATCAGATGCGGCAGTGCTCCTCCCAGCAGAGGAATCATGAAAGCATATATCATGAAGTATGAATAAACACCATGACTGAACAGCCCGTAGACAGCAGCTGCTGCCGCAATAACTATGGATGCTGCAAAGTATTTCATTCCTGTTTTAATAGCCGATGTATACAATGTCACTCACCTTCCTTTCGCTTCCACTTCCGTTGCCAATGCCGCCTCCTGTCGGAGTGTTGACCACACTGCCTTTGAAGATCATGGTGGATGATCCTCCGCCGTCAAGATTATAGGCTGTCTCAGCTCCGAGTTCCTTCATGAACTCCGCGAGCTGCAGAAGCGATAAGCCCTCGCTTTCGTCCGTCCTTCCGTCGGATACCACGAAGAGGTATGTCCCGTCAGACTTGATGCCTATCGCAGTACGTGGATTGCTGGCCTTCGCCCGGCCGACCTCATCATCCGAATCAACGGAGATCTTTCCGCTCTCGATCAAAGCAGGTCCGAACGACAGAGTCTGCACCGCTCCCTTTGCAATAAGCTGTTCAGCTGTAACTTCGCTCTCGTTGATGATCTTAAAAGATCCGTCTTTATATATCACCAGATCCTCACGGCCGCTTACAGCGGTACTCCTGTATAGCTTTCCGTTCCTGATCACGTAGCCCTTCTCCTGCGCTCCGTAGTAGTCGCCGTTGATTGCCAGAATTGCATTGACGCCGTCAGCTATATCCGAAGTTGTCGCTGTCACATTCTTTCCGTATGATCCCTGAGCGAATGCTGTCTTAAGGTATTCTGCCGAGTCCGCGGTTACCTCGGCGACATGTATCACTGTGCCGCTTACCGTGTATTCAGTCAGCTCGATCGATATATTGTCATCGCTGTAGCTGTCAGCAGTGCTCGAGCTGCTTATATCTGAACCTGAAGAAGTTGATGAACTGCTGTCCGCAGAGTTGCTGTCTGAGGACGAACTCCCTGAGCTGCTCTCCGGTTTGCCATGTTTTCCGCCTTGACCCGGTCCGCCGTTTCCGTCACCATGAGGTCCTCTGTGCCCGTGAGCATGGCTGCTTTCCGTATCGTCTGAGGCACTGGCTTCTGTCTGCGCTGCCTGGTCATCGTTGCTTTCGATCTGCAGTGCCGCTTCACTGCCTTCGTCCGAAGCCTCGCCGTAGACTCTGGTTATAACGAATGTATCCATCACAACATATGTTGAAAAAATAGTCAGCGCAAGCAGGTATGCCAGCAGTGCCTTATGCTTTTTTATCATTCCATATCCCCCTTTCCGAGGAGCAGACTTTCTGTCCGCTTATCTTTCCTGCACATCCAGTTTCGCAGCTTTATTCATCTCATTGTTATCGCTTTCTTCCCTGAAGAAGATCACATACTTCTGTACCGTCCAGCTTATTGCAAAGAATATGACCTCGGTAATCAGCTTGGCTGCGAATCTGTTTATCCCCAGTGTTCCGGCAAGCATGCTCAGAACTATCGTATTGCCCGCGAGTATGAATGCCGCCAGCATTATGTACTGTACTGCTGATTTTGCGAATCCGGTCCTGCTTTTGAAAACCAGCCTTTTGTTCATTGTGTAATTGGCTGTTCCGCTCACGAGCCTCGCCCCGATATTTGATATGATCAGACCGTTTGCAATGCCTGCTGCTCCGGTCACTGCCAGGAGCAGCGCGTACATGCAGTAGTCGATCGCAAAACTCGCAAGTGATGAAGCCGAGAACTTAAGGATCTCTTTATAGACTCTGAATGAATCACGCACTGTTCTGAAGTGTGATCCGCTGTTATTGTTTTCGTAGACCGTCTCTATTCTCTCCTCTATTACAGGCACCCCCTCAGCCGCAAGCATCATGAGCATGTTGATCTCATACTCATAGCGGTCACCTTCGATCTCCAGCAGCCTAGGAATCAGACTGCGGTGAAATGCTCTGAGACCTGTCTGAGTGTCGTGTATGTGCACGCCAGTCGTAGCGCTGTAAACGTATCTTGTCACTGTATTTCCAAATCTGCTTCTTGCAGGTATATTTTTGCCAAGTGCTCTGCTGCCAAGTACCAGAGCATCCCTTCTCTGAGCAGAGATCTCCGCTACCCTCAGTACATCATCCGGAAGATGCTGCCCGTCCGCGTCAACAGTCACTATGACCGCATCCCTGCCTGAGACAGTTTCCGTCCCGGATACCGTCTTCACCGACTCGGTATATGCCATATACTTATTTATGTATTTCATGCCGGTCTTCAGAGCTGCTCCTTTGCCGCAGTTCCGCACATGTGTAAGGACCGTTGCCTGTTCTGCCAGTTCATCAAATATCCCTCTGTATTCCGGTCCGCTTCCGTCATCGACCACGACCACATCGAAGCCTCTTTTTTTCAATTCTTCAACTATTCCAATAAGCCTTTGCTCCGGCTCATATGCCGGTATAAGTGCTATAAATCTGTTCCTCATCGTCTGCCTCCTCTTTCAGGAAGCTCATTTCTTTTTTCGAAATGCTCCCTTTTATCAAGCTGCTGTATCACCATTCAGCTGAGCTGCTCCGTCTTCCTGTATCTGTGTCGCTCCGGTAATACCGTCAGGCGCTTCACCCTGTCTGTTACCGCCGTGATGCATTCCTCCAGGTCCATTGCCTTTATGCATATTTTCATCCGGAGCATTCTGCATGCCGCCGTTGGCATCATCACTCATTCCCCCTCGGGGTCCGCCTCCGCCGAAGCTTCCGCCCATGCCGCCATTCAATGTGCTGTACATGATGTCGGAAAGAGTAATGCTCTCGCTGTATGATCCGGCTGTAAGGGTATATGTCTCGCCCTGAGCCATATCCTGAGTGCTGACGTAAACCACTGCATAGTCGAGTTCAGGTGTGACTTCAGCGATTACGTCGCCATTGCTGTTGGTGAGCTTAACGCTGCTTCCGGCAGACTGATTGCCCACGCTTACGGCGATTAGCCCCTGTTCAGCACTCGTGAAGCTCGATGCCATTCCGGCTCCGCCCGTGCCGATGAACGTACCGCCTGTTATAGTTCCTGTAGAGTTAAAATCGAGGACTGATGTGTCACCCTGAGTCGGACCTTCCACTACTGTATATCCGCCGGATATCTCAACCGATCCGTTGGAATCCACTCCATCTCCGCCGGCTGTGATGTGTACATTTCCTCCGCTTATAGAGATGCTGCCGTTAGTGCCTCCGTCGTTCATACCGCCATGGAATCCGCCTCCCCAGTCATCATTGCCGAATGTCTTGCTGCCGCTCGAAGCGTTACCGCCGGCTGCATTGAGTCCGTCGTCGCTTGCAGTTACAGTGGTGCTTCCGCCGCTTATGCTGATCGACAGTCCCTCGATGCCTTCATATGATTCGTTAACTACGATGGTGCCTCCTTCGATGATCACTGATGCATCAGCATGGATGCCGTCGTCACCGGATGTTATATTCAGGCTTCCGTCAGCGATGTAGAAGAAGCTGTCGGACTCTGTGCCCTCCTCTTCATCAGCATCATCGGATACATGGATGCCGTCCTTATCATTGCCTGAAGTGATCGTTATATCGGACTCTGCGAGCCTTACGCTGTCGTTGGCCTGTACTCCGTGTTTAGCTGCTGTAATTGTGTATGTGCCGCCGCCGAATTTGACGTCGTCCTTTCCGACCACGCCGTGGCCTGCCGGCGAAGTGACTGTGAGGCTGCCGTTTCCGTTGAACGTGATATCGTCCTTTGCGAATACCGCTCCGTCTATGTTTGTATCGCTGTCAGCGGTGAAGCTTCCGCCGTTCGCAAGAGTGTTATCCGTTCCCTTCGCAGTTGTAACGAATACCTTGTCAGCCGATTTGACATATATTGCTGCCGAATCGCTGCTCGTAATGGATGCATCTTTGAGTACGATCTGCACCTTGGCAGCATCGTCCGCCTCAACTATGATTTGTCCGTCTGAGAGAGTTCCGCTTACGATGTATGTGCCCTCTGACGTTATAGTGACTTTGCTTCCGTCTACAGTCACGCCGGATAATGCTGATGTCTTTGCAGAGCTGCCGCTGAGAGTTATAGTCTCCGCTTCACTCTCGTCATATTCACCTGAGAGATCTCTCTCAGTAAACATCTCGGACTTGCTGACTGCGTTGTCTGCTGCAGCTTCCGTGGCTGATGCCGAGCCGGCGCCCAGTGTTTCCGCTTGAGCATTGCTTCCGCACGATGTGAGTGTCAGCATCAGTGCGAGAATCAGGGCCAAAGCCGTCGTCACTGCCTTAGTAATTGTGCCGTGTTCCACCCCGGCGTCTTTATATACTTTGTTTTTATATCCTTGATCATTGTTCATATCTGTATCCTCCTGAAGACCTTTCCTTAGTCTGTCTGAGTTTTCTCCTGAATTCCGTGTACATTCTGCTGCATACCCGTGTCTTATAATTCTGTCGCTGCAGTAGCCTGTCTCGAAACATTGATCTCGAGGTTGCCGTTGCGGCAGCGCAGTTTGTCGATGAGTTCTTTCTCTTTGGCAGGATCTTTCAGTGTAACATCATATGTAAGCCTGAACATGCTTCCCATATTTGTTGTCCTTACGTTGACCAGTTCGCACGAGCTTGTATACTCCTCGAACAGATCATCGAAGACTCCTGAGTAATCGAGATCCTCAGGGATAACGATCCTGAAACTTTTATATCTGTCCGCATTCCTTCTGGTTCCGAAGTCGAATTTGCCGGAAATCAGTATCACCAGTGCCAGGACTGCCGTGAATGCCGTTGCCAGCCCCAGATACCCCATGCCTGTAGCAAGACCTGTCGCCATCGCCAGGAATATCGCGCATATCTCCTTGGCTGTTCCGGGTACAGAGCGGAACCTTACCAGGCTGAACGCTCCCGCGACCGCGATCCCTGCGCCTATGCTTCCGTTCACCATAGCGATGATCACACATATGATAGCCGGCAGCATGGCCAGCGTTACGACAAAACTCTTGGTGTAGCGCGTGTTATACATGTACGCCGCGGCAATCATTATTCCAAGAAGCAGTGATACCCCGAATGCGGCTCCGAACTGAGCCGCGCTTATTGTTGCAGTAGTATTTGATCCATAGATGCTAGACAGTAATTCCGTCATAGCTGCCACCTCCTCAATTTTTGTATTTATGCGGGCTGCCGTATTTTTCAGCCCGGCTTTTCCTCTTGTTTTCACATGCATAATAGAGGCCAAAGCTTAAATGAAACTAAAGCATAAATAAAAATTTTTAACCCGAACTGAAAGGGGCCGCGTGATTAGCGCGACCCCTTTCAGAGAGTGGTTATGAAGTTATTTATATGAAGTTATATGAAGTTTTTATATGAAGAAAAAGTGTTTTATATATTATCGTGTTTCAGGCAGATGCTCTGCCAAAAGAGGCAGCACGCCTTCCTTGTTTCATATGCTGTCCGGCAGACCTTGCCGCCGCATATTTTTCATAGCCGGCAGCGGCGATAGCACGCGCGCGTTCTGAAGGAGATTCTTCCATGAAGCTGCAGTATGCCGTACCGTACTTTGAAAATGATGTTTTGTAAAGATTCTCTTCCGAGAGAACTCTGATCATCCACATAGGGATCGCTCCCGGACACTTGAGTTCCATCAGGAACATGCCTTCCTTAAGCATTGATCTGCCATACGCTTCTGACCTGAGTGTGAGATCGTTCTCTCTGCAGAGTATGTTGCAGTCGAATGTTATTCTGAAATCCGCACCGCCGTCTGCAGCAGCTGCGCCGCTCTTCATCCTGTAGGCTTCCCTGTCATAGGACAGATAGAGCACAGGCCTGAGTCCGCAATAGATGCTCTTAAAGTACTCGATCTCGCTCGTTACCTGCGGAGCTTCCGCAGCCAGATTATGTATAACAGACGGATCTTTCGAGCCAACCATCCACTTCACTGCGTCCGCCTCGCGAAGACCGACACGTCTTTTATACACAACTCCGTCGAATTTGCGTTTGAGTTCCACGAATACGGTGCTGTCTGCATCCGCCTTCGAATAGCTCCTTATACGCAGTTTCTCTTTGAAATCCGGCCTGGCTATGGAATGTCTGGCAAGTACAAAGTCATCAGTATCAAAGTATATGTTTCTGACGGTCGATCTGCCGAACTTATCCATTTCCATGTATGGCTCCATAGCCTTAAGGATGCGGGCCTTCTGCTCAGCTGTGACCATGTATTTGATTTCGTATCTTTTGAATACCGCCTGATATCCCATGCATTGCCTCCCTTACAGTACATAAGATACCAGTCAATACTTAAATGAAACTTAAATTGAAAAGTTTTTCGGGAAAATTATAGAAAAAAATATTATCCAGCAGTTTTTAACAAAAGCCCCTGCTTTGTGAGCAGGGGCCGGGATTTTGTTTTACTGCAGAGGGAATGTCGCAGTGACTATGAAATCGTGACCGTTTTTGGTATGTGCGGATATGTGCCCGCCATGAGCGTTCACTATGGCGTTTGCCATCGAAAGCCCAATGCCGTGACCGCCGGTCTGTGAATTTCTCGAACTGTCCATGCGGTAAAATCTCTCGAAGACATGTGAGAGCTGTTCATTTGTAAGCTCGTTTTCGGTCTCGTTGGATACCTCTAAGACAGCATTCTTTCCTTCCTTGCGGAGAACAACTTTAATCTCCGGAGGAACAGGCATGCCGTCTTCATCCTCTGCGCTTTCTATTACGCGCGGCGGGACCGAGTACTTGACAGCGTTCTCGAGGAGTATGGAAAGCAGCTTTTCGAGCTCCTTTGTGCTGCCCTTTACCGTGACATCTTCAGATATGTCGCCTGCTATAGCTTTACCGCTCTCCCATGCCAGCGACTCGAAAGAAGAAACCGTCTCGCTGACTATATCGGATAACGGTACTTCCGTCATCACAAGACTGTTTTCCGCTTCCTCCATGCGAGAGAGATATACAAGGTCATTTGTCAGGCCTGTGAGTCTGTCTACCTGAACTTCTATGTCTCCGAGATTCTCCCTGAGCTCACTCTTGTCTATCCTCTTACTGTCAAGCTCCATGTCCATAAGGTCGATGTTAGCTTTTATTATCGCTAGCGGTGTCTTTATTTCGTGACCCGCATCGGTAATGAAGCGTTTCTGCTTCTCATAGCTCTCAGCTACAGGCCTGACTATGCGTCCTGCAAAGTAGAGGATCACGAAAAACACCGCAATCAGACCTATCAGTGACATGAGGATGCTTGCCCCGAGAAAAGCCCGGAATGATCCCAGTGTTCTGCCGCAGTCCAGGAAAGTGATCATTGAACCGCCCACAGAATCAGTCACTGCGTATCTGAAATCTCCTACAAAGCCTCTTCCATTTCCGGAAGCTAGTACCTTCTTTGCATATCCGGCAGCTTCATCGGAGTCAACTGCTGAGATCCTGTCCGTATACGTCTGCAGAATGCTTCCGTTTTCGTCAAAGGATACCATGAAAAATCTTGACTCCTCTGCCTCATCGCGCGTCATGGAATGAGCTCCCGGGCCTCTGTGGCCGAAAAACAACCCGTTATTATCAACATCATCATCGTTGCCAAAGTTTCCAAACGGATTGAGGATGTCCTCCATCATGATCCTGATGGAATTTTGCTCAAGTACCATAAGCTTTGTGTCGGCATCAGCTACGACTTTTCTGTAATTTATAATATTCATGCCCGCGACAATAACTGACAGCAGAACTGTCAGAGAGACCATCGCAAGAACTATAAATCTTATTTTTAGTTTTTTTATCATTTTTTGAGTTTTACAGTATATTGCTCTGAAACGGGTCTACTCAGTATCGTCTGAAACGATCGAATAACCGGCATTACGGGTAGCTTTTATTTTCACATCCGCGCCAAGAGCCGAAAGTTTTTTTCTGAGATATGATACGTAGACCCAGACCACATTGCTCTCTGTATCGGTATCGTAGCCCCAGATGTGATCCATGAATGTATCCACGGATATGATATTCCCCGGTTTTGCCATGAGGAGTTCCATCATCTGGAATTCCTTATTGGCCAGCTTGACCGATCCGGACGGCGTCGACATCTCAAAGCTCGCTCTGTCGAGTGTCAGATTTCCGAAGCCGAGCTTTGTATCCACCTCGTTGCCGGAACGGGTTATCGCCCTGACCGCAGCAAGGAGCTCCTTGGCATCGAACGGCTTGGTAAGGTAATAATTCGCCCCGCTGTCGAGTCCCAGTACTTTGTCGTCTATCTCGGACTTTGCCGTGAGCATCAGTACCGGCATGTCTGAGCCTGACGCACGCAGCCTCTTCAGCACAGTTATGCCGTCGACCTTAGGCATCATTATATCCAGCACGGCAGCATCGTAATTGCCCGCCTCCAGATAATCGATAGCCGCCTGTCCGTCGTGAACTGCATCTATTGAGTAATTATTGCTCTCAAATATCTTGACCAGCACTTTCGCCAGTGCGATCTCGTCCTCTGCCAGTAAGATGCGCATGTATTCCTCCGTTGTTTGTAAATTTATCTAATTATAATAAAAACACACCTGCCTTAACTATACTTTAAATCGTCCCGGCCGGTGTGTTATTTATGTGTTATTGCATGCGGTCTAAAGCATGCGTTTAAGGTACTTGCCTGTCTTTGACTCTGCTATATTTGCGATTTCTTCAGGAGTACCCTCGCAGACTATGCGTCCTCCTTCATCACCGCCTTCAGGTCCAAGGTCGATTATATGGTCGGCCTGTTTGATAACATCGAGGTTGTGTTCAATAACAACGACAGTGTTGCCTTCGTCGACCAGTCTGTTAAGTACGTAGAGCAGCTTCTCAACATCAGCAAAGTGCAGACCTGTCGTAGGCTCATCTAGAATGTAAAGTGTTTTGACGGTACTGCGTTTTGACAGCTCAGTAGCGAGTTTGATCCTCTGAGCCTCACCCCCGGAGAGCTGTGTGGACGGCTGACCGAGACTGATGTATCCGAGACCGACCTCATCGAGGGTCTTCAGATATCTGAGTATGCTCTGCTGATTCTCAAAGAACGGTATGGCTTCTGCGACCGTCATGTTGAGTACTTCGGAAATATTCTTGCCCCTGTACCGGACCTCCAGAGTCTCGTGATTGTATCTGGCTCCTCCGCAGACTTCGCATGGCACGAAGACATCCGGAAGGAAGTTCATTTCTACCTTGATGATACCATCGCCGCTGCAGTGCTCGCAGCGTCCGCCCTTTACGTTGAAACTGAACCTTCCTGCCTTGTATCCTCTGACCTTGGCCTCCGGCATCTCTGCAAACAGATTGCGGATATGCGTAAACATGCCCGTGTAAGTCGCAGGATTGGAGCGTGGTGTCTTTCCTATAGGCGACTGATCGATATTTATGACTTTGTCGAAATTCTCTATTCCTTTGATCTCACGGAACTTGCCCGGACGTTCCTGGGTGCGGTTTGTGACACGCGAGACTCCCTTGTATAGGATCTCGTTGACAAGGCTCGACTTGCCCGAGCCCGACACTCCGGTCACCAGAACCAACTTGCCTGCCGGTATCTTTACGTCTATGTTCTTGAGGTTGTTCTCGGCAGCACCAATCACTTCCAGATATTTGCCGTTACCGTCCCTGCGCACCATAGGCACCTGGATATGGCGCTTGCCTGAAAGGAACTGGCCGGTTATGGACTCAGGACAGTTCTTTATATCGTCTACAGTGCCCTGCGCTACAAGATATCCTCCGTTGACGCCCGCACCCGGCCCGATGTCCACTATATGGTCGGCAGCGTACATCGTGTCTTCGTCATGCTCGACTATTATGAGTGTGTTGCCCATATCGGTGAGCCCGCGGAGCGATGCGAGCAGCTTGTCGTTATCGGCCTGATGCAGACCGATAGACGGCTCATCAAGTATGTAGAGCACTCCGACAAGGCCGGAGCCGATCTGCGTTGCAAGTCTTATACGCTGTGACTCTCCTCCCGAGAGTGTAGCTGACGCGCGGCTCAGTGTCAGATAACCAAGTCCGACATTTTTGAGGAACCTCAGTCTAGCCCTGATCTCCTTTGTGATCATTGCGCTGATCTTCTTTTCTCTGTCCGTCAGCTGTGTCTCAAGATCATCGAAGAAGTCCATCGCCTGAATAACCGAAAGATCGGTGAGTTCCATTATGTTTTTGCCGCCGACAGTGACAGCCAGTACTGTATCTTTCAGCTTGCGCCCTTTGCAGACCGGACATACGTCCTCTGTCATCATGTCGCTGATCTTTTCCTTTATGTAGTCAGAGTTTGTCTCACCCCATCTGCGCTCAAGGCTTGGAATGATGCCTTCGAAAGTATGATTCATGTGCGAGACACGGCCGCTGCGGCTTTCATATGTGTATTTCAGTCTGCGCGTGCCTGTGCCATGCAGGAGCTCATCCCTGAACTTCGGCGGAAGTGCCTTGTATGGCACGCCGAGATTTGTACCGTGATCTATCGCCAGGCGGTTGAGCATCTGTCTGTAGAATCCCATCGCGTCCAGTGTCGAGAAGACATTGCCCAGTGCGCCGTTCAGGATGCTCTTGTTCTCGTCAGTAATGACTGCCTCGTCGGTGATGCGCAGAGTGAATCCGAGACCGCTGCAGTTATCACATGCACCGTAAGGTGCGTTGAATGAGAACATGCGCGGCTCCATCTCTTCGAGTCCGACACCGTGATCAGGGCAGGAGAACTTGGTTGAATAGACGACCTCGCGGTCTTCATCTTCTTTAATTATATTTCCGTCGGCATCGCCGCCCGCTGTGTCAGGCCTGGCGTTTTCACGTCCCAGCGGTGTAAAAAGCACGCTGCAGATTCCCTCGCCTTCCTTGATGGCCAGCTCGAGGGCTTCTGCGATACGGCTTCTGTTGTCGCTTCTGAGAACGATACGGTCGATGACTATATCGATGTTGTGCTTGTTGTTTTTTGCGAGCACGATGTCGCCCTCATCGAGACGCGACATTTCGCCGTCGACGCGCACGCGTGTATAGCCGTCGCGGCGGAGGCGGTCAAGGACCGCCCTGTGCTCGCCCTTGCGTCCCCTTATGACAGGTGCAAACACAGTCAGCCTCATACCCTCTTCATGTGACTGTATATTCTCAATGATGCTGTCAATGTTCTGGCTGGTGATCTCGCGTCCGCAGACCGGACAATGCGGGATACCTATCCTGGCGTACAGCAGCCTCAGGTAGTCATAGATCTCTGTGACCGTACCTACAGTCGACCTCGGGTTCTTGTTGGTCGTCTTCTGGTCGATGCTGATGGCAGGAGACAGACCCTCTATGGTCTGCACATCCGGCTTCTTCATAAGACCCAGGAACTGTCTCGCATACGATGACAGCGACTCGACGTATTTCTTCTGCCCTTCTGCGTAGATCGTATCGAAGGCAAGTGAGGACTTGCCCGATCCGGATAATCCGGTCAGTACGATCATCTTGTCACGCGGCAGTGTGACGTCTATTCCTTTCAGGTTGTGCTCACGCGCACCTTTTATAACTATGTTCTTTTCCATCTATTTTGCTCTGCTGCTCGCTTTGAGTTCGAACAGTATATCTCTCAGCTCTGCAGCGCGCTCGAAGTCGAGCTGCTTCGCTGCTTCTTTCATATTCTTCTCCACTTCGCGTATAGTTTCGCGAAGCTCTTTGGCAGTCATTGCCTTCGGATTCTTAATATCCCTCTCGCCGGAGTATTCAGAGGTTGCCCTTGCGATCTCACGGACTGGCTTCACAATAGTCTTAGGCACTATTCCATGTGCCTTGTTATATTCGTCCTGCGTCTTACGGCGCCTCGCAGTCTCATCGATGCAGACCTTCATTGCTTTGCTTATATAGTCCGCGTACATTATGACACGGCCGTGCTCATTACGTGCGGCACGGCCGACAGTCTGAATAAGTGAAGTCTCTGTTCTCAGGAAACCTTCTTTGTCTGCGTCGAGTATCGCTATGAGTGATACCTCAGGAAGGTCGAGTCCTTCACGCAGAAGGTTGATGCCGACAAGCACGTCGAACTTGCCCATACGGAGATCGCGGATGATCTCAAGTCTCTCGAAATTGTCTATCTCGGAGTGCAGATATCTGACTCTGATGCCTTGTTCCTGCAGATATTTCGTGAGATCTTCTGCCATGCGTTTGGTGAGAGTCGTTACGAGCACGCGCTCCCCCTTCGCAGCTGTCTCATTTATCTCACCGATAAGGTCGTCGATCTGCCCCTTAGTTGGCCTTACCTCTATTTCCGGATCGAGCAGTCCTGTCGGCCTTATCAGCTGCTCGGCAGTGACACCTCCCGATCTTTCAAGCTCGTATTTAGCAGGAGTAGCTGAGACGTATACCGTCTGACCGGTAAGCTCCGTGAACTCCTCGAACCTAAGTGGTCTGTTATCGAATGCCGACGGCAGTCTGAATCCGTATTCGACCAGCGATTCCTTACGCGCGCGGTCGCCATTGTACATCGCGCGCAGCTGCGGGAGCATTGCGTGCGATTCATCTATTATCGTCAGGAAGTCACCGTCCGGGAAGTAGTCGAGCAGCGTATACGGACGCTCACCCGGTTTCAGAAAGTTGATGTGACGGGAGTAGTTCTCAATGCCCTTGCAGGTACCGACTTCCATCATCATCTCTATGTCGTAGTTGGTGCGCTGCTCAAGCCGCTCTGCCTCAAGCAGTTTGCCGTTCGATCTGAACCAGTCCAGCCTCTCACGCAGTTCTTCTCTTATTGAAGCCACCGCCATGAGCATATCTTCCCTGCTCGTGATATAGTGGCTTGCCGGGAATATTGATATGTGTGAACGGGAGCCGGTGATCTCTCCCGTCAGAGGATCGATCTCACGGATGCTCTCTATCTCATCACCGAAGAGTTCGACTCTGACTGCGCTCTCGCCGCCCGCTGGGTATATGTCGACTATATCACCTCTTGCCCTGAAGCTTCCTCTTGAAAAATCCATGTCGTTGCGGGTGTACTGAATGTCGGTCAGTTTGCGCAGGAGCTGCATGCGGTCCATCTCCATGCCCGGCCTCAGACTTATGAGCTGGTTGCGGTATGATGACGGACTTCCGAGACCATATATGCACGAGACCGAAGCGACTATAATGACATCCCTCCGCTCGAGCTGCGCTGCAGTTGCTGAATGCCTGAGCTTGTCGATCTCGTCGTTGATATCAGCGTCCTTTTCAATATAAAGGTCGGTCGAAGGCACATAAGCCTCCGGCTGATAGTAATCGTAGTAAGATACGAAGTACTCAACAGCATTATCCGGGAAGAACTCCTTGAATTCCCCGTGCAGCTGTGCCGCCAGTGTTTTATTGTGTGAAATAACCAGAGTCGGCTTCTGCACAGCCTCGATTATTTTGGCCATGGTAAAAGTCTTGCCGGAGCCGGTGACACCCATCAGCGTCTGTGCCTGCTCTCCCGCAAGTATGCCGTCAGCGATCTTCCTTATCGCCTGCGGCTGATCGCCCGTCGGAGCGTATTCACTTTTAACAACAAACTTTCCCATGGTGCACATTATCTTTTGTTTAAAAAAAATAATCAACCCCTTTTCAGAGGTTGATCAAAGTATATCATAACAAAGCTTTCAGAACAAGTGTTCTTGCTATTTCTCCGGTGTCGGAGCCAGCACCTTGAGACGCGCGATGGCCGTATCGAACTGGTGTGAGTATGTCAGCTCCCTGGTGTAGCCGATCACATCTGTAAGCAGTTCCGTATCAGGCTCGCCGCCGTCTTCAGGTATGGTGATAAGAACAGGAGCTGCAATACTGATCACTTTATACAGATCCTCTTCGCTGATCGGCAACTCTCCGCCGTTGACATCATTCAGCACAGCGTAAAGACTTCCTGTTGCTTTCCAGTATTCGGCTGCCGGATCGTTTCCGCCGGCCTCCAGCTTTACTCCTTCGGTAAGATCCCCGATTGCACCTTCAAGGTCTCCTTTTTTAGCCGCAAGACCTTCCAGAAGTGATCCCGAGGAGTTCTCATTGAATACGAGATCCATCAGTTTCACAAACGCTTCCTGACAGCTGTATGTCAGCTCATGGGAAACGCCGTCCGCGTCAGTCCACCTGTCTGTTTTTTCAGATGAGTAATCTGCACGGGTCGGCACCTTTGCCTCAAGGTTTTCAGTCAGTCTGGTGACAGCATCATCCGTGACTATCCTCGCCTTCATGCCGGCAGCATCACTCCCAAGCGCTTCGAGCGCCGCAGTAAGCCCTTTATCGGTCTCTTTCGTTTTGAGATCATGATTCACGCCGTAACGTGTCATTCCCCACAGAGGTATATGCGTGACTATGTCATCACTGCATACGTAATTGTGTATGTACTTGATATTGCCTGCCGCCTCTGCGTCGACTGTCGCAGGAGCCTCAAATGTGTAGGCAAATACTTTTGCGCCATCAGCCTTATCCGGAAGCTTTGCAGCAAGAACGTTGGCTATTGCTCCGCAGCGGCTGTGTCCGGTGATCCAGTATGTCGCCTGGCTTCCTCCGGAAAGTGCAGCGATGTCATCGATGATCTTTTCCACTGCTTTTGCATATGCATAATGCTCACCGGAAGGCTCTGCGCTGCCTGGTTCATTGACGGTGAAATTCTGCTTCCAGGCCTTGTTCCGTATCTTCCAGTCGTCGTTCACGCTCTGTATGACCACCACGATGAGGTTCGAGTCCCCGATGGTCTTGCTTGCCCAGGTGTAATTGCAGTCATCAGGGTCACTGCTGTCGAAATTGCAGTATCCGGCCTCTCCGAACCCCATATCTTTGAGGAAAGCCGCCCCCGTGTTTCCGGCTTCGTCGCTCACGCAAGAGGCAATGAGCTGCATCGAAGCAAGTGCGAGCTCCTTATTCTCAGAAGAAGGATCATCTTTGAACCAGTCGTCAGAGTAATAGAATGTATCCGTTATGGTCTTCTTCTCCTTGTCCGAAGAGCTCTCCTTATAAGTCGAAAGCCACTCGACGTCGCCGAAGATGTATTCGTATGACTTCCCGCAGCCGGTCAGCATGAGTGTGCCGAATGTCATCAGTGTGATCAGCACCAGAGATGCTGCTTTACGAAATGATCTGTTATACATATCTGTACCTCCGAATGAGAAAATTATAGCATAAAAAAAGCTGCGGACGAATCCGCAGCCCGGAGTGTGATATAGCTTTACTGATATGCAAATCCCTCTCCTGCGCTCTGTACAGGCTCGAATATGGACTGTGCCTGTTCATCGGTCAAGTCGATGCCGAATACTTCCTTGTAGTAGGCTTTTGCCTCTGCAATTACGTCAACGTCCTCGAACTTTTCAGGATATGCAGTCTTTGCCATCCACAGCAATGTTACAGGACAGTCAACGCCCGGAGTGTAGCTTCTGTACATGCCAAGCGGCATCTTGAAGACTCTCTTATCCTGGACAGCCTTTACCGGGCTCCAGTCGTAGCCTGTTACAGTATTGTTGTACAGATCATCCGGATAGAATGCGTTGAAGTTGGTCATGAAGATCAGATCAGGGTTCCATCCATATACTTGCTCCATGTTGACAGCTACGGAGTTGTCCGTCGAGAGTTCCTTCGCTACGTTCTTTGCTCCGATGGCATCTGCCCACCACTGACCGAAGAACTGCTGTCCCGAAGTCAGGAGAGTAGTATCGCTGTACTGGAAGAGGAAGAACGCGTTTGCTCTTTCTTCATCAGGGATGTCCTTTACTCTCTCCTGTACCATATCGTACATCGCGTTGGACTTCTCCTCAACGATGGCAGCCTTGTCACTGTCAGGGAACATCTGGCTCAGCAGAGCGATCCAGTTGTTGAGTGTCTCGATGCAGTTATAGTTCCACTTGTTTACGGAGATAGCGACTGCAGCAAAGCCCGCGTTAGTCAGCTGGTCGCCGAGCTCAGAGCTGGATGCGCTGTAGAATACTACATCAGGCTCAAGCTTTGCGAGCTCTTCCATGTTGACATTCACGTCTTCGATATATCCTGTCTCCGCATTGAGGATCTCAGGATAGAGCTGACCCAGCAGTCCGTTCTGTGCAGCTGTCATTGACGGCATCGGCATGCCTACGATCTTGTCAGCAGAATCGAAGAATACAGCCAGCACGCTCGGAAGCGGATATATATCGCATACCGCTATTCTCTGTATATCTGTCGGTACCTCGACCTGCCTGTCGGCGTGATCCGTGATAGTAATGGTGTCAGCAGTCTCAGCAGATTCTGCAGCTTCTTCTCCGCCGCCTCCGCCGCATGATGCGAATGCCATCATGCTCATGGCAAGCACCATGACCAGCACAAGTAGTTTTAACATACTGTTCTTCTTACTCAGAAAACTCTTCATAATCAGAAACCTCCTTTGATTTATATGATTTTAATTAATAGCTCATTTATATCATCGACCAGATCAGGGATATCATCACGGTAAATGCGGCCCGAGAACGCCTCACTCGGAAGCGGTATGAACTTAGCGCTCTCCGGAACGATCGGTTTGTATAGAGGGTCCGCTATGACGAATGCAGCACCCTCGAGTTCAGGGATTATGTCATCTTCGTCCGGTGTCATGCGGTCGCATTCTCTCAGGACTTCCTCAGGGCATTCCGTGGCGCACAGCACTTTTGCAGGAATACCGCACTCGAGTTCTATAGTGCTTGCAAGCGACAGCGAAGTGATGCCCTCACCTATAACAGCAGCAAAGCCTTTTTCATATGTGCTTCCGTCTTTGCCCTCACTTCCGTCAAGGAACACTCCCGAATCCACACTGATCTCTGCCGACTCAAACGTCTTTGCTTCTCCCTGCTCTTTGAATTTTTTTACATTGATGATGATCTGGTCCGCCAGCAGACCCGGCAGCTCGTTGCCCACAGGAAATCCGATCGCGTACGGCATGCCGAATCTTTCGTACAGCACTCTTGCTGCTCCATAGCCTGCTGCAGAAACGACCAGATTCACATCTGCTTCAGCTGAACGTCTTATCTCATCAAGGCTGCTGCCCATCGCCCACTTCGATACTACCTCGAAGCCTTCTCTTTCGAGCCACTGAACAATGGAATCGTCCGTTCCGTTCACTGAGAAATCGAGAGGGGTAAGTCCCAGGACATTGACCTTGATGCCATTCGGACGCATGCAGCAGTTGTCCAGTACTGATGCAAGCTTACGCGCAGACATATTCAGCGTGTTGCTTTCGTTTTTGTTGTCTGCAGGCTCATCGACGAAACGTTCAGCTATGCCTGCGAATGCCATCGATGCACCGTATATATATGTGTTCATGCCTGTTGTCGGAAAGCCGAAACTCGGGATGCCCGTTCTGCTTTCAATCACTGAAGCGACTGCTTCGAAATCGAATCCTGTCATCGTAGGGATAGGTGTGCCCGCTATCGCAATGAAAGCCGGCTTCAGTACTGCTGCAGCATCCACGATATCGCTGATGAGCTTTTCGTCGTCGCCCATGATCGCTTCCATCTCGCTGATGCCGGATATATAGACCATGCTGTCCATGTCGTACCAGCGCGGCTCGTCGTGGGTCGTGTACGTCGAGTTGCAGCCTGAAGCGTCATGCATGACAGTCATTCCGCCCAGCTCAAACAACGCCGAGCACACGCCCATGACATCCGCTGAGTATGTAGAAATTATTCTTGCTGTCTGTTTCATCGTATACACACCTCACAGCCCAGGCCTTTCACCTGCACCAGTTCGCGCATCTCCTTCTTTTCGAGGAACGCTTCGCGCATAAGCCTGCAGGTTCTGGTGACCACCTCATAGCCGGTCATGCCTCCGCCTTCAACTACGTTGACGAAGTGATCGGTCTCCTCAAAAGCAGCCGCTTTCTGTCCTATCGCCAGAACTTTTTCATCTTCGCCGCCTGCCTCAACATTTGCTGTGCGGGCAAACCTCATACCCGGGTGCACAGTCGGATAGATCATGAGATCCGGGTGCTCCTTCTGCAGGCTTTCGAATGCCGCTCTGTCTCCTCCCGGAATGCCGTCCGCATACACCTTAGTGACATTGATGCCGTGTTCGAGCAGCAGCTTCGCGAGCCCGAGCGGTCTCGGGCAATATGTATAGTCGATGCTCACCGGAGTATCCCCGATAAGCCTTTTAGTCTCTTCCAGTTCTCTTTCGCATCCGGCTCTGAGCGCTGCGATCTCCTCACTGCTGCGAGGTTCAACGCCAAGCACGTCAGCAAGTCCCGCGAAAGTCGCATCGATCTCATCATAATCGAAGCTGAACTTAAGAGCGTAATGGACACCGCCGAGCCTTTCCGAAAGCATGTCGCCGCCCGGCGCCGCGTCCGGATTGTACGATACATAGACCCGGCTCTCCGCCATCTGCTGATATTCTTCATAGGTTTTGCACGAAGTGATCTCGTGCACCTTAAGACCGGCGCCTTTCAGCACCTTCATCAGGTCACCGTCCTCATCAGTCGGGAGGTCATTGCCGATAATGGCAACCGCCTTTGGATCTATTTCCCGTTCATGCAGGAGCATATAGAGCCGCGACCTCATCAGCTGGTCCGGAGTCAGCCCGCTCTTGCGCATTATAGGGTTCATGTAACAGTCAGTGAAGTCGATGTCCGGGAAACGGCTCCTGAGCACGGAGTAGATCATATCCAGATCAACACCTGTGAAGTGATGCACGCAGCTCGTATACACGAGTACTGCAGGCGGACGCTTCGGAAGCTTGTTGATTATGTCCGTCACCCCTTCTATCACGAGATCTTCCATGTCTCCGTCGAGCAGATTGTTCTCTCTGACGGCGACCGTGGAGAATCTGTCCATCGTGCCCATTTCCGCGGCAGTCAGAACGACTCCGCGCAGACAGCCCGCGGCGCACACGAATATTTCGTGTGCCTCCGGGATGAGCATCCCGGTGTGGACTATGTTCCACGTGCCGCGGGCCGGAGATGAATATTCCAGCCCCGACCTGAACGGCGCAGGGAAATTCGCGTCCGCGATCCTTACATGAGGGATCTCTTCCGCACTTAGTCTCACATTCTGTTTTTCGTTTACTTTTTTCAGCATAGTCTCATACCTGAATTGCAAATCTCAAGCAGCTTCTTTGCCAGCCTGCGGTATTCATCTGCCATCTCGCTGTCAGGAAAGGCCTCGATGACCGTCTTCCCCAGATCCTCAGCATCGGTGACCGTTTCACTGCGGCTCAGCTCACCAATTACCTCTGAATGAATGTCGGAAGCGAGTTCAGCTACTTTGGCGTCTTCATCGCGGACATTCCTGCGGTTGAGGATGATGCCGCCGAGTGAGGCGTAGCCTCTGTCCCTGAAACCGTCGAGAGCGACTGCGATATTCGCGGCAGCATGGATGGCCATGTTCTCTCCGGAAGTAATAACAAATACCTTATCGGCATATCCGCCGCGCATAGGCATTGAAAAGCCGCCGCAGACTACATCGCCGAGTACGTCATATATGACAACATCAGGCTTAAAGGTCTCATACGCGCCTTTCTCCTTAAGCTTATCAAGGGCAGCTATGATGCCGCGTCCTGCGCATCCCAGTCCGGGAGTAGGTCCGCCTGCCTCAACGCAGATGACACCGCCGTAGCCTTCCTTTACCATGTCAGATAATTCGAAGGCATTCTTGCGCTCTCTTACGAGATCGAGAACGGTTGTCATATCTCCCTGGCCATGGAGGCTCGAAGTCGAGTCCGCTTTAGGGTCACAGCCGATCTGCATCACCTTGTAACCCATGTCCGCAAGCGCGGCAGACACATTCGACACAGTGGTCGACTTTCCTATTCCGCCTTTTCCGTAAACAGCTATTTTTACCATTTCTGCTTCCTTCCTATTCGTAAGTCGTTTTGACGCTGATGTCCGGGATGAGTCCCAGCCTGTGCGACAGAGCCTCAATGTCCGATGCGGGACCTTCGAGCATCACGCTTATAATATATTTTTCAGATCTCCTGTGAGGCAGGCCCATCCTGCCGATCAGCAGATGATTGTATTCCCTGAATGCTTTGTTTATAAGATCCGCCCGCTCATTACTCCGCATTATCACGGTTACTGACGCGAGTATCGTTTCATCTTTGTCCGGCACCGGCGTTTTCTGTTGTTTTTCCTGATCCGCACCGCTTATGCCGACAGCCACTACGTTCTTCATTATGTTATGCGGCGTCTCCACCTCACCTATGAGGGCATCAACTCCGAATGCCCGGCGGATGTTCTCCTCTGTCACCACACTTGTGGTATCTCCGAAAATGCTCCTGCCGTCTTTAGACAGCATCAGTGCCTTGCCCGCCCGCTGAAGTGCGTGAGCCGGGTAATGTGTGTTGAATATGCAGGCAACACCTTCTGCCGCCAGCGCTGTCATGGCATCTAGAACGATGAGCTGGTTTTTGAAGTCGAGGTTGGATTCCGGCTCGTCGAGCACAAGGATCTCCGGTTCGGCAGCCATTGCGCGCGCAATCAGCACCATCTGCAGTTCGCCACCGCTTATTGCGTAGCACGGTTTATCTGCAAGATGCGAAATGCCGAGCCTGTCCATCACACGCTCCGCCACCTTCATATCTTCGGCGGACGGAGCCGAGAAAGCTCCTATTCGGCTGCTTCGTCCGAGCAGCACGGTCTGGAATGCCGTATAAGATACTGCAGCAGATCTTGCCTGAGGCACATATGCCATCCTGCGCCAGAGTTTTGATGCTGGTATGCTTCGAATGTCTTCACCGTCCATAATGCTCCTGCCGCTCTGCCAGTGGAGCATGTCCATCATGCATCTGAGCAATGTGGTCTTGCCTGCCCCGTTCGGTCCGAGCACAGCGAGTATCTCTCCCGGCTCTACCTCTATATTTATGTCTTTAAGTATCTGCGGTCCACTCTTATATGCGAAGCTGCCGTTTTCTATCCTGAGTAAACTCATATGCGCCAGCCTCCGCTTCTTCTCATCAGAACTATAAAGAACGGCGCGCCTATCATGGCAGTCAGTATCGATACCGGGATCTCCGCGGCGGATATGCTGCGCGCCATTGTGTCTACGATTATCATGAACACGGCTCCGAAACTTACGGATGCCGGTACTATCGAAAGGTGATTGTTGCCGAAGAGCATGCGGCACATGTGAGGTATCAGAAGTCCGACCCACCCTACCTGTCCGCACATCGATACGCAGGATGCCGTGACGGCAGTCGCCGCAACAACAGTGACCCCTCTGAGCAGTCTGATATTGACTCCCGACGCCTTCGCTTCATCATCGGAAAGAGGCAGCAGATTCATGCGCCATCTGATGAGCATGAAGAGTATCACTCCTGCGATTATGACAGGTGCACCAAGCGAGAGCGTACGGTAGTTTGCCTTGTCGAGGCCACCCATCAGCCAGTAAGTGATAGCCGGGAGCTGGGATTCCGCATCCGCTGCGAACTTTACAAAAGATATGAGAGCGGAAAACAGTGATCCTATCATGATACCTGAGAGCACTATATAACTGAGTCCTCCCCTGTCCTTGCCCGAACCCGCGAGCCATGTGAGCGCTACAGCAAATCCACCCATTGCAAGCCCCATCAGCTGTATGCCAATCAGATCGAATCCGAGCAGTATACCGAGGGCAGCGCCAAAAGCCGCGCCGCTTGCCACGCCCAGTGTATCAGGTGTAGCGAGAGGATTTGCAAAAAGGCTCTGGAACGCACAGCCCGAAACTGAAAGCCCTGCTCCGACCAGACATGCCAGTATAATGCGGGGCAGCCTCAGCTGCATCACCGTCTTTTCAATAAGCTCGCTTTCCGCATGCTTACCGGCCAGTGCGGCGCGGAGCACATCAAATACCTCGCCCGGCGAGATAGACATGCGTCCGATCCCAAGGGCGATGATGGCTGCGACAAACGGCAGCACAATAAGTATTACTATCCATGCGGCTCCAAGCCTTCCGTCTCTTCTGAGGCTCATCTGCTTGTTCTGCTTCCTGTTGATTTTCTTGTTTACGGTGACTCTGCCCGGTAACCAAAACAGCCCCGCTCCGTGTGAAGCAAGGCTGCATAGATACAAATATCAGTACGCAAAAAAGCGTCCTTTCAAATGATCAGCTTCGCATCTTGCTTCAGCCTCAAACCCTCATCATGGGATTTCAGCTTCAGGAGGATGTTTCAGACTTTGGCATATGTCACCTTGGCATTTATACCGTCGAGGCGTCCGAGCGCTCCGGTGAGTGAATTGATCTTATCCATCGGTGCGTCAATGGCTATGCTGATAATGCTTATCCCTTTTTCTTTATACGGGATCCCCATGCGTCCGATAATATAAGCGGAATACTCATGGAGAAGATCGTTCAGCATTTCCACCCTGTCGGACTGCGTGACGATAATGCTGATCACGGCGACTCTGGTTTCCATTGTTGATCTCCTGTTTTTCAGTTGTAAAGTGATTGTAGCACATCCTCAGTCGCGCGGCAATCTCCTGTGGTCCTCTACCTTGTTGATGCTCAGGAACACAACTGCCGCTCCGGCAGCTGTTATCAGAGCTGCAACAAAGGTGAGCATCTTTGCACCGGAGGCATCGAGTATCCAGCCCCCTGCAAAACTTGCGATGATAGTCGCAAAAGTAAACATCATCGTGAAGAGGGACTGTCCCTTGACCGCCTCTCCTGGGCTCATGATCTCGTTTATGTAATAGACCATAGCCGGCATCAGAAGTGCGAATGCTACAAGCTGGAATGCCTGTGCAGCAAACAGCACTCCTACCGAACCAGCGAGCCAGCAGACCACGATCTTTCCGGTGAAGCCGACCGATGCGATCTTTATCAGCGTGCGGCTCTGGAAGTGTTTCTTTATTTGACTGATGAATATCATCGTAGGCATCTCTAGCAGGGCCATCAGTGAAAGTATCCTGCCGGTCTGCTCGGTAGTTCCTCCGACTCCGCCTGCTATCTGAGGCATGTAATTGCTGAGGATGGCGTTGCTGAAGAGCAGGCCTGAGATCCCCAGGTTCATTATAAAAAAGAATTTATTGCGCCTGATGAATGCTTTAAGGTCTATCCTTTCGTCATCGCCCGTGTCTGTTCCGGCCGGTCTTCCTCCCGCGTGCTCAGCGATCTCAATATCGTTTGCCCTCTTCATTTTTGTGAAGCTGTACTTCGTGAGGAAAAGCAGTGCAATGAGCAGTGCACAGGCCGCTTCCGTACATACCGGAACCGACATTTCGCCTTTTTTCTCTACGAGAGTTCCGAGAACTCCCACAATGATGGAAAAGCCCAAAGAGCCTCCGGCTCTTCCTATACCGTAGTTTACATCCGTTCCGCTTTCCCCGAGCCTGAAGGCGAGCGAGTTGAGCAGAGGCTGAAGCAGGGCGTGTATAGCCAGAAGGACAGCGATGGCCGCAGCAAGCATGAAAGATCTCCCTGCAAAAACAAAGTATCCCACACAGGTCAGCATCATGAGCAGTGTCATCCATACCGTGGCGTCGATTATCTTTATCCCCTTTGCCTTGTCCATATGGTCAGCAACAAAAGGCTGCATTCCCAACGCCAGCAGGTTCGCAGCAGCCAGCGTCAAGCCTATGTGCATGTTGTCATAGCCTTTTGCAAGCATAAAAACCGAGGCAAAACTGCCTGTGATACCGTAGATCATCCAGTATGCCCCGAGTGTTGATGCGTATTCTATATTAAGTTTTAATGATTTCAATTCTGTTTATATCTCCTGTCTGTCAGAATTCGTCCGGTGAGAACTCCAGCAGGCAATCATACGCTTCCTGTCCAAAAAGTGCAATATAGTCAGCAACGGCTCTGTCGATTATTTCCTTTGATTCTTCAGGGAAGTGCTTGCAAAGCTCGTCAGCGACGGAGCAGTAAATGTGAGCTGTGTGGAAGTTGAAATCCCTCATTGCGCTGGTGCCGAGTTCAGCTTTCTTGTCTGAGACCATTTTAAGCTCTTCTTCATTGAGCGGTTTGCCCCAGTCGAAGTCGCAGCGTTCTCCGCCCCAGCTCATCGATGTGCTGACAGGAGTGCATACTGCACCGGCGCCGAAGCCTTCGTAAACCGCAGCGTCTACATTCACGCAATATTCGCGGCCGTACTCGAGGATATCATTTTTCTTCCATGCCTCGCACCATGCGCACTTTGCGATATATGTCTGATAAGTAGGCTCAGATCTGAGCATTCCGAACTCCATCTGGCCGGCATAATCAGGCTTCCACTCGCCATATGCCTGGTTTGTCCAGAGGTCGACCGGATCGCCGGCCTTGCGTGCACGCTCTGCCATCCTTGCTCCGCGCTCTTTTCCATAGCGGATCATCCCGTCCTGGATGGCCGCTCTGCCTTCTTCACCCTTGGCCTCAATGGCTGCACGGCTGAGAAAGGCGAACATCATCGCCTGGTTTTCTATCTTCAGTTCCGGCATTATCAATTCTCCTTTTCAATCTCGCTCAGACGCTCAAGTATTGCATGAGCAGCAATATTTCCCTCGCCTACAGCCTTCGTTATCTGATACGGCCTGCCCGTGCAGTCTCCTGCAGCATAAAAGCCCTTGAAATTTGTCTCCTGACTGCGGTTCACCATTATGTGCGCCCCGTCCATCTCAAGCCCCGGCATTACCGTCGAAGGTGCGATGGCCGGTCTCAGGATGAAGATGCCGTCCACATCTATCTTAGTTCCGTCCGTAAGCTCTATGGAATCACACTTCATGCCGCCGTCAAGCTTCTTTACCGGAAGCTTCAGGACCTCAGCATTCTCCGCATCGGTCTTATAGCCGAAGCTCGTGTAAATATACAGCTTACCGCAGGTCTCCTCGAGATACTTTATGTCGTGCTCCATGCGTTCGTCCGTGCAGTACACAGCTGCAGTCTTGCCCTTGTAAAGGAATCCGTCGCATGTTGCGCAGTAACTTACGCCTGCTCCGAGAAGCCTGGCTTCATTCTCCATGCCTTTGGCAGCCGCAATACCGGTGGCAAGCAGCACCGTGCGCGCTTCAAACATCTCGTTATCAGCGAGTATCATGTAGCTTCCGCCCATGTCAGCTATGTTTGTAACACGCTTGTCGACAGGCTCGAGCCCCATCTCTTTTGCCTGATCGCGGAACTTCTTATTCAGTTCCGGACCCGAAACCATAGGCACGCCCGGATAGTTAGCTATCTTTTCAGACTTGCCTACCTTGTCGCTCAGCTCATTCGAGCCGAACCAGATGATATCCTTGTTGTGCAGCTTCAGAGTAAGTGCTGCAGAAAGGCCCGCAGGCCCAGTCCCGATTATTGCTACATCAAACATAGTTAACCCTCTTTCTAAATTATTCATTATGCATAAAAGCCTCAAAAAGTCCTTTCTCGAGTACGCCTCCCGGCTCAAAATTTGCGACGCATCGGTTCCGGGCTCGAACTTCGCAGTTAATCTGCTCGTTCTCCCCTCGTAACCGGCTGCAAATTGGCCTCTCGCTCGGAGCTTTTTGAGCCTTTTATGTTACATTGCTTTATTGAGTTCGATCTGACGGCGGAGCCAGCTGATCCATGCGTCGAACCCTTCGCCTGTCTTTGCCGATACGAAGAAGATCTCGGACAGCGGATTCAGTGCATGTACTCTTTCTACAAATGCTTCATCGTCAAACGCAAAGAACTTTCGTGTATCTGTCTTGTTTACCAGTACTGCCTGTGTGACCGTGAACATCAGAGGATACTTCAGCGGCTTGTCGTCACCTTCAGGAACCGACAGGATCTCTATATTGATGTTCGCGCCTGTGTCCTGCTCGGCTGTGCACACCAGATTTCCCACGTTCTCAAGGAACACTACGTCGAGGTCCTTCGTATCGAACTCGTTGATCGCAGCCTGTGTCATAGCGGCATCCATACAGCACTCTCCTCCGGTGTGGATCTGCATCGAACGCACGCCAGCCTCTGCCATCTTATCTGCATCGACCGTTGCCTCGATATCAGCTTCCATGACGCCTATGTTATATTCACCGCCAAGCTCTTCGATAGTGCGCAGAAGAGTTGTAGTCTTTCCTGCTCCCGGAGACGCCATCACGTTTACCATGAAAGTACCGTTCGCCTTGTTCTGCGCTCTTACATCTGCAGCGATCCGGTCGTTTTCTTCAAAAATTCCTACGTTTACATCTATTACTCTTACATTGTTTTCTGACATGTTTTCACCCCTATTCGACATATTCCAGTATTTCCTTGGCACGCTCGCCTACCCACTCGGACAGTGCGATTATGCCCTCGCCGGTAGCTGCCGATACCATGAATACCGGTGCATCAGGGCAGCATTCAGAAAGATTCTGCATGAATTTTCCAGGGCTGAAGTCAAATACTTCCATCGCATCGATCTTATTTACTACAACTACATCTGCCTTTGTGAACATCAGAGGATACTTGAGCGGTTTGTCATCACCTTCCGGTACTGACAGTATCACGAGGTTGATCTGAGCTCCCGTATCAAACTCTGCAGGGCAAACCAGATTGCCGACGTTCTCAAGAATGACGATGTCGAGATCCTTAGAATTGATCTCGCGGAGAGCCTGACGGCTCATGTCCGCGTCGAGGTGGCACATTCCACCCGTGTGGAGCTGCACCGAAGGGATGCCTGCATCCAGCATCGTCTTGGTATCGACATCACCGTCGATGTCTGCCTCGAGCACTCCCACCTTGCAAAGCAGTCTGAGCTGTTCCACCAGTCTGAGTATGGTGGATGTCTTGCCGGATCCCGGTGAGCTCATTACATTGATATATACAGTCTTTTCAGCTGCCAGCTCTTCGCGCAGCTTATCCGCATCCGCGTCATTGTCCGCCAGAATGCTTTCTTTAAGATCGATAATTCTTATTTCTTCCATTTCTGTACTTATTCCTCCTTTTATTTATTCTATCCCGTTTGCTGGAGGAGTTTTTTCTGAAAAGTTACATATTCGACGATCTTATTTTATATGTGTAACTTTTTTCTGTCTTTTATTGCCTTTGCTTCTGGCGTGAGCCTCCGCGTAAAAAAGTTACATATACAAAATAAAACACTGATATTTGTAACTTTTTCTTTAAAACTCCTCCGGGAAAGTGTAATATATGCTCCGCTAAACGATTATATGATATAATGTGAATTCGTAAACTACATTATATGACTAAGTTTCAATTATTGCACGAATTATATTGAAACAAAGCATTCAGCGCAAGATAATGGCGCATCGGGACATAATTATGAGCAGAAAATACACAGATGCAGAATACAGAAACATAAAGAGGCGTGAACGCGAGGTAATTGAGCAGATGCTCAATGAACTGAAGAAGTCAAAAGACAAACGCTTTCTCTTCAAGGATAAGCATGTCGTGACCGATCTCAAGGACATGCTCAACTACAGTGCAGATGAGCATCCTGACCTTCCGCTCTTCATGCAGAAGTACAAGCCGAATCAGCCGTTCAGGGAGATCAGCTTCCGTCAGGCCCGTGAGGATGTAAACGCTATCGGAACAGGCCTTCTTGATCTTGGTCTCGAAGACAGGCACATCGGCCTTATCGGCCGCAATTCATCTGAGTGGGGCGAATCATACCTGGCTATAGTCGGCGGTGTCGGAGTCGTAGTGCCGCTAGACAGAGAACTTAACGAAAGCGAATTGACTCAGCTCACTGTCAAAGGCGAGCTTGAGGCAGTCATCACGATCAACAACAAGTACTATGAAACCTTCAAACGCATAAAGGCAGGCGGCGAGACGAATCTCCGCTATGTCATCAATGCTGACATGGACGAAGACGAAGATGTCGAAGCCGGCCTCCTCTCCTGGAAGAAACTCCGTGAAGAGGGCCGTCACAAAGTCTGGAACGGAGACCGACGCTACATCGATGCACAGGTAGTCAATACCGACCTTGCAGCAATAATCTTCACATCAGGAACAACGGGCGTGGCAAAGGGCGTAATGCTCTCGCACCGCAACCTGATGCTCGACACCATGCTTGTACAGTCCATGTTCGAAGCCCGTCCGAAGGACATCTGCTTCTCTGTACTGCCGATGCATCACTGCTATGAGTGCACAGCTACCTTCCTCAGCTGTGTATACAGCGGAGCTACAGTCGCGTTCAGCCGCGGACTCAAGTACATCCGCAAGGACATCCTCGAGGTGAGACCGACGATCATGCTCGCCGTGCCTGCAATCATCGAGAATTTCCACAACAAGATCAGACGCTCAGTCGCAGACAAGCTGTCTGAAAAGCAGATGAAAGTATTTGAGCTCATGGACCGTGAAGCAAGCCGTTTCAAAGTCAAGCTGCCTAAGAAAGTCACAAAGGATATCGAGGCAGTGTTCGGAGGCAGAATGCATACCATCATATCAGGCGGAGCACCTATCGACGGAGCCATCCTTGACTCCTTCTGCAACATAGGCTTTAACGCAATCCAGGGCTACGGTCTCTCGGAGTGCTCTCCTATCGTCGCTCTGAATCCTGCAAAACGCAAGTATATGAAGAATGCTTCCGCAGGCCACATCATGCCGTTCACCGAGTGCAAGATACTCGATGCAGACAGCAACGGAATTGGCGAGATCTGCTTCCGCGGCCCGCAGGTTATGATGGGTTACTACAAGGATCCTGAAAACACGGCGGCAGTGCTCGATGAAGAGGGCTGGTTCCACACCGGCGACATCGGTTACCTCGACCGCGACAATTACGTGTTCATTACAGGCCGCAAGAAGAACGTCATCATCGCCAACAACGGCAAGAACGTCTTCCCTGAAGAGCTCGAAAGCTATCTGCAGGCACTGCCTGTCGTAACAGAATGCATGGTCTGGGGCGGCGACCGCGATCCTAACTCGCAGTGGAACGGCATATGCGCCACGATCAGGCTCGACAAGGAAGTTCTTGAGAGAAAGTTCGGACCTGACTATACGCCGGAGCAGGCAAACGCATTTATCGAGGCAGAAGTCGACAAGATCAACAGTGATCTGCCGAGATTCAAGAGGATCGCTCACGTAATAGTCCGTGACCGTGATTTCGACAAGACCACGACGAACAAGATCAGACGCTTTGTTGAAGATAATAAACGCGCTTGAAATCCTCAAAACATCTTCGCTCGGGTACGCCTCCCTGCTCAAAATTTGCGACGCATCGGTTTCGGGCTCGAACTTCGCAGCAGAAGCTGCTCGTTCTCCCCTCGTAACCGGCTGCAAATTGGCCCCTCGCTTAGATGATTTTGAGTCTTTCTGTAATATTAATAATGAAAAAATGACGACCTTTCGGTCGTCTTTTTTACTAATTGTAATTGTGCAGCTTACAGAGCAGCTGTGATGATGGACATCTTATACACTTCCTCTGCGTCGCAGCCTCTGGAGAGGTCATTGATCGGCGCATTGAGTCCGAGCAGGATTGGTCCGTAAGCAGCGTATCCGCCGAGTCTCTGAGCAATCTTGTATCCGATGTTGCCTGCCTCGATGATTGGGAATACGAATGTGTTAGCATAACCTGCTACAGGCGATCCAGGGAACTTCAGCTGACCTACTGTTGGGGAAACAGCTGCGTCAAACTGCATTTCACCGTCGATGGCCATATCCGGGTTGAGTTCCTTAGCGATCTTTGTAGCCTCTGCCGAAAGAGCAACAGTATTGCCCTTGCCGGATCCCTTTGTGGAGAAGCTGAGCATAGCGACCTTAGGATCGATGCCGAAAGTCCTTGCGCACTTCTCGATTTCTACTGCTACCTCAGCAAGCTTCTGAGCGCCTGTGAATGTGACATTGCCTTCTTTGTCCTTGCTGTCCTCATACGAGAGATTTACAGCGCAGTCGCCCATCGCGATGGTTCTGAGGTTCTCATCTCCGCAGTCTCTGGTGAGGATGAAGCAGGAGCTTACAAGGTGAGCGCCCGGTTTTGTCTTAACGAGCTGGAGTGCCGGACGGATCGTGTCAGCTGTGGAGTATGTAGCTCCGCCGAGCAGGCAGTCAGCCTTGCCCATCTTTACGAGCATTGTGCCGAAGTAGTTGCCCTTCTTAAGAGCTGCAGCGCATTCTTCCTCAGTCATTTTGCCCTTTCTGAGAGCTACCATGGTCTCGACCATCTCAGCCATTCCTTCGTACTTCTCAGGATCCATGATCTCAGCCTTGCTGATGTCGAATCCCTTTTCAGCTGCTGCGGCCTTGACTTCCTCTTCATTGCCTACGAGCACTACGCCCATGAGTCCCTCAGCAAGAAGTCTTGCTGCTGCCTCCTGGATACGGGCATCGGAACCTTCTGTGAAAACGATTTTCTTAGGCTCTGCTTTAACTTTTTCGATCAGTTTGTCAAACATGTCTTGTCTCCGTATTATTTCTTCATATTGAGCAATAGGGTTTGATTCCGGGGGATCACGGCAGCAGTTGTGCAGCCCGCCCCTTTACACATGCAATTGTACCATATCCTTGCCAATTCGTGGGTATGTGAAGTATACTTTTTGTGCAAATCGGACCCGCAGAAAGAAAGGCCGGTAAATACAATGGAAAAAAAGAAAATAATACTGGGGATCTCGGGCGGCATCTCCGCATACAAGTCGGTATATATTGCAAGCGGACTCAAGAAGAAAGGCTATGACGTTCATGTCATCATGACAGACGGTGCGGCAAAATTCGTCACTCCGCTTACCTTTGAGACCATGAGTGGCAACAAGGTCGTTACAGATGTTTTCGACCCTGCCAACGAGACTCCAACAGAGCATATAACGCTCGGACAGTCAGCTGATCTGGTGCTTATCGCTCCAGCAACAGGAAATACGATCGCCAAGCTCGCACACGGAATAGCAGACAACATGCTGACTACAACAATGCTCGCATGCACATGCCCGGTACTCATTTCGCCGGCCATGAATACTGCGATGTTCGAGAATCCGGCCACGCAGGCTAACCTTGAAGTTTTGCGCGAAAGAGGCTACACCATCATAGAGCCGGCAGAGGGAATGCTGGCATGCGGCGTTGAGGGCAAGGGCAAGATGCCGGAGCCTGACGTGCTGATCGACTATGTTGAGCAATGGGTTGAAAAAGAGAAAGATATGGCAGGTCTCAAGGTGCTTGTGACCGCAGGTCCGACACAGGAAGCGATCGATCCGGTGCGCTATATAACAAACCACTCAAGCGGCAAGATGGGTTATGCGATTGCAAAGATGGCTTCAAGACGCGGAGCAGATGTTACACTCGTTTCGGGCAGGACAGCCCTGCCACAGGAACGCTTCTTAGAGACAGTCGACGTGCTGAGCGCGCAGGACATGTTTGACGCAGTAACATCGCGCGCTCCGGAAATGGATATAGTCATAAAGGCTGCGGCTGTCGCTGATTACAGGCCTGCAGAAGTCGCGACCGAAAAGATCAAGAAGAGCGATGCCGCTTCCGGCCGCAGTATTGAACTTGAGCCGACTCAGGACATCCTCGGATACCTCGGCACGCACCGCAAAGAAGGACAGTTCCTCTGCGGATTCGCAATGGAAACGCAGAATCTGCTCGAGAACGCGGCTGCAAAGCTGGTAAAAAAGAACATCGACATGATCTGCGCCAATAGTCTTAAGACCAAAGGCGCTGGTTTCCAGGGCGACACCAATGTGATCACCATCCTCACCAAGGGCGGCATGAAACAGCTGCCGCTGATGAGCAAGCTCGAAGCCGCAGACGCAATACTGGATGAGATCATGTCCCGAAAATAAAAAAGGCATGAAAAAGGACGGCAATGTGTGCCGTCCTTTTTACTTGCCTTTATTTCGAAGATAAATACTTGTCTATGGAAGCCGCGGCGAGTTTGCCTGCGCCCATGGCTGAAATAACCGTAGCTGCTCCTGTAACTGCATCGCCGCCTGCATATACTGCCTCACGGCTGGTAAGTCCGTCTTCATCAACTACGAATCCGCCCTTGCGATTGACCTCTAGTCCTTTGGTCGTGTTCTTGATCAGCGGGTTCGGCCTGGTTCCGAGAGCCATGATGACTGCGTCCACATCGAGCTCAAACTCACTGCCCTCTACAGGGATAGGTCTCCTTCTGCCGCTCGCGTCAGGTTCGCCGAGCTCCATCTTGATGCAGCGGATGCCCCTTACAAATCCGTTCTTCGGATCCCTCGGGTCGTCCGGGTTGTTGAATCCGAGAATCTCAACAGGGTTGTTCAGCAGTCTGAAGTCTATGCCTTCCTCTATCGCATGCTCGACTTCCTCTGCTCTCGCCGGAAGCTCCTCCATCGACCTTCTGTATACGATGTATACGTGCTCCGCTCCCAGTCTCAGCGCGGTTCTTGCTGCGTCCATCGCAACGTTTCCGCCGCCTACTACTGCTACCTTGCCGCCCTTCATGATAGGCGTCTTAGGATCATCCAGATATGCCTTCATCAGGTTAGATCTTGTCAGGTATTCGTTTGCGGAGAATACCCCCTTGAGCGACTCTCCCGGGATGTTCATGAACATCGGCAGTCCTGCTCCGGAGCCTATGAATACTGCCTCGAATCCCATTTCATCGAAGAGCTCATCGACAGTAAGCGTCTTTCCGATGATGACATTGGTCTCGATATCTACTCCAAGGTCCTTGAGCCCTTCTACTTCCCTTGCCACGATAGCCTTAGGAAGTCTGAATTCAGGGATGCCGTATACCAGTACTCCGCCTGCTGTGTGCAGTGCCTCGAATACCGATACCTTGTATCCCTTCTTTGCAAGGTCTCCCGCGCAGGTCAGCCCTGCCGGGCCAGAGCCTACGACTGCCACCTTGTGACCGTTTGATGCAGGTGCGGTCGCCTTATCCTGTGCGTGCTCGTTGTGCCAGTCTGCCACGAATCTCTCGATGCGGCCGATACCTACAGGCTCGAACTTGATGCCCATCGTGCACTTAGCCTCGCACTGCGTCTCCTGCGGACACACTCTTCCGCATACTGCAGGCAGCGTCGATGTCGCATTGATGATCTTGTATGCGCCTTCCCAGTCGCCGTCCTTTGCCTTCATGATGAAGTCCGGGATGTTGACATTCACCGGACAGCCAGCCACACATGGCTTGTTCTTGCAGTTGAGGCATCTCTGTGCCTCCGCGATCGCTATCTCTTCCGTATATCCGAGGGCTACCTCGTCAAAATTATACGCGCGGACATGAGGATCCTGTGCCGGCATTTCATGTTTCTTTGGATTAAGTGCCATTGTTGTTCCCCCTTTCCTCTACGCGTTTTCAGCCTGCTTGAACAGGTTGCATGTCGCTTCGTGTGCACGTCTTTCGTAGTCGAAATACATGCGTCCTCTCGAGATCGCCTCGTCAAAGTCCACTTCATACCCGTTGAAATCAGGGCCATCTACGCAGGCAAATTTCATCTTCGGACCTTCTTCTGTGTTCAGCGTCAGTCTGCAGCCTCCGCACATGCCCGTTCCGTCGATCATGATAGGGCTCATCGAAACTGTGATAGGCGCGTCGTATTTCTTCGCTGTCAGTGTTACGAACTTCATCATGATCAGTGGTCCGATCGTGATGATCATGTCGAATTTCTCACCTGCAGCCAGCATCTCATCGAGCGGTACTGTAACGTTGCCGTGTCTGCCGTATGAGCCGTCATCCGTCATGATGTAGAGTTTGTCAGAGCACTCTGTGAACTCTTCTTCAAGGATCACGAGATCTTCGCTTCTGAAGCCGATGATGCTCGTTACCTCTGCTCCTATCCTGTGGAACTCCTGCGCCACAGGCATCGCGATTGCGCAGCCTACGCCGCCGCCTACGATGCAGACCTTCTTTATACCTTCGGTCTCAGTCGCATTGCCGAGAGGTCCGACAAAGTCCTGCAGATATCCGCCTTCAGGTACGTGGTTCAGAAGTTCTGTCGTTGCTCCCACTACCTGGAAGATGATCTTTACTGTCCCTTCTTCAGGATTCGTACCCGCTACGGTCAGCGGAATCCTTTCACCCTCTTCATTGACACGCAGGATGATGAACTGGCCAGGTTTCGCCTTACGCGCAACCAGCGGAGCTTCGATCTCAAGCTGTGTAACTGTCGGTCTGAGAGCCTTTCTTCTTACTACTTTATACATCTGCTGTCTCCTTTTTCTCCGGATCGGAAAATAATGATTGCTCATAAATCTTATCACGCTGTACAAGGTGTTAACAATACCAGTTGTTTACCGTTATGATAAAAATCGCTGCAAAGCATACCGATTATTTATATAAAAGAAACAGAGCGCTGTACGCTGCCCTGTTTCTTTTATAATGTTTCTTTTTTGCTTCCGGTGATTATTCAGCTTCGAAGTTGTCCTTGCCTACTCCGCACAGAGGGCAGACCCAGTCTTCAGGAACATCTTCCCATGCTGTGCCCGGTTCTACTCCGTTATCCGGATCGCCGACTTCAGGATCATAAACATAACCGCAGATAGCGCATACATACTTATCCATAAATATCCTCCTGTTTATACAAAAGCAAAGTGAGCTTTCCTACATCTGCATTCTACAATTAAAACAGGCATAAAGCAATAATCTCAGGACCGGAAATGCCCGACTGCAAAAAACTCAGCGAAAAGTGCAGAAGT
>JBGUKU010000081.1:0-25852 GCA_045114615.1 Anaerovoracaceae bacterium | reverse complement strand
CAGTACTGATGTGATTGCTGCTGTAAGAGTTGTCTTACCGTGGTCAACGTGGCCGATCGTACCAATGTTGATATGCGGTTTGGTTCTTTCATATTTCTGCTTAGCCATTTTTATCTCCTTTAGTGTAGAAAATAAATATTTTATTTAGTGAATGTCTTTTTATTGAATTCCGTCAGGAATCATCTGATCATTTTGTCTGCCAGCGATTCCGGCAGTTTTTCAAAGTGGTCGAACTGCATCGTGTACACGCCTCTGCCCTGTGTCTTTGAGCGGAGGTCTGTCGCATATCCGAACATCTCGGAAAGCGGCACGAAACCTCTTACTACGGCTGCGCCGTTCTCGATATCGGAGCCTTCGATCTTTCCGCGCCTTGAGCTTATATCGCCTATGATATCGCCCATATGGTTATCCGGCACGGTGACCTCTACCTTGAAGATAGGCTCGAGCAGTACCGGCTTTGCTTTCATGACAGCTTCTTTGAAGGCCTTCGATCCTGCGATCTTGAAAGCCATCTCCGAGGAGTCTACCTCGTGGAAACTTCCGTCGTAGAGCTCTACGCCCACGTCGACTACATTGTATCCGGCAAGAGGTCCTGCCTGCATCGCTTCTTCGATACCGGCCTGAACACTTGGGATATACTCTTTCGGGATCGCTCCTCCGACGATAGAGTTCTTGAATTCGAATCCCTCGCCCGGCTTTCTCGGATAGAGCTTGATCTTGACGTGCGCATACTGTCCGCTTCCGCCTGTCTGCTTCGCATGCTTGCAGTCCACGTCGGCCGTCGTCGTAACTGTCTCTTTGTAGGAGACCTGCGGTCTGCCGACATTAGCCTCGACCTTGAATTCTCTCAGGAGACGGTCAACGATGATCTCCAGATGGAGCTCGCCCATTCCGGCAATGATGGTCTGACCCGTTTCAGGATTCGTGTAAGTCTTGAACGTAGGGTCTTCCTCAGCCAGCTTGGCAAGCGCGATGCCCATCTTTTCCTGACCGATCTTGGTCTTAGGCTCTATAGCGATCTCGATAACAGGATCAGGGAATTCCATCGACTCAAGCACTATAGGATGCTTGTCGTCGCAGAGCGTGTCGCCCGTTGTCGCAAACTTGAGACCTACCGCCGCAGCGATATCTCCCGAATAGACTGTCTCGAGCTCGCTTCTGTGATTGGCGTGCATCTGCAGGATACGTCCGAATCTCTCCTTGCGGTCTTTAGTCGCGTTGTATACATGCGAGCCCGAATTGAGAGAGCCCGAGTATACCCTGAAGAACGCCAGCTTCCCCACGAACGGGTCAGCCATGATCTTGAATACGAGTGCTGAGAACGGTCCGTCGTCTCCGGCCGCTCTTTCTTCTTCCTTCTTTGTGTAAGGGTTCTCGCCCTTGATAGGAGGAATGTCGAGCGGTGACGGCATGTAGTCCACGACTCCGTCGAGCATCAGCTGAACGCCCTTGTTTCTGTAAGCCGAACCGCAGAACACAGGGTACATGTTGCCCTTAATCGTTTCGCGGCGGATAACACGCTTGATGTCTTCTATAGGCATATCCTCGCCCTCGAGGTACATCATCATGAGCTCCTCGTCGAATTCGGCTACAGCCTCGAGAAGTCTGTCTCTCCATGCCTTAGCCTCTTCGAGCATATTCTCAGGAATCTCTTTCTCTTCGTATACCTTTCCGAGGTCGTCGTCATGATAGAGCTCAGCCTTCATCTTGATCAGGTCGATGATGCCGATGAAATCAGCCTCGGACCCGATAGGCAGCTGTACTGCGACTGCATTTGCCTTGAGCCTGTCACGGATCATGTCTAATACGTGGAAGTAGTTGGCACCGAGGATGTCCATCTTATTTACGAAGATCATTCTAGGAACTCCGTACTTCTCGGCCTGTCTCCAGACGGTCTCGCTCTGAGGCTCGACTCCGCCCTTGGCGCAAAGCACCATTACGGCTCCGTCGAGAACTCTCAGTGATCTCTCTACCTCAACTGTGAAGTCGACGTGTCCCGGAGTGTCGATGATGTTTATCCTTGTGTCCTTCCACTGAGCAGTAGTAGCGGCGGAAGTGATGGTTATTCCGCGTTCCTGTTCCTGTTCCATCCAGTCCATGGTGGCTGCGCCTTCATGGGTCTCACCCAGCTTGTGGGTGCGTCCTGTGTAGAAGAGGATTCTCTCCGTTGTTGTTGTTTTGCCGGCATCGATGTGAGCCATGATGCCGATGTTGCGTGTTTTTTCAAGAGTAAACGCTCTTCCCATTACTCCCTCCTTTCTGCTTTTATACTTGGTTTAACTTCATATTGCCTATAACGGCTCGTGCGCAGCTGCTCTGTCTTCGCTTATGCTTGCCAGTCGCAGGCGCACTGCGTAAATGAGTTTCCATGACTCCGGCTTCACTTGCGTTCGCCAGTCGTCAGGACAACTCATCTTAGAATCTGAAGTGTGCGAATGCCTTGTTGGCCTCTGCCATCTTGTGGGTATCTTCCTTCTTCTTTACGGATGATCCTGTGTTGTTGGCAGCGTCCATGAGCTCGCCTGCAAGTCTGTCAGACATTTTTCTCTCGCCTCTCGCTCTTGTATATCTTGTGAGCCATCTGAGTCCGAGTGTCTGTCTTCTCTCAGGTCTTACTTCGATAGGCACCTGATAGTTCGCACCACCGATTCTTCTTGCTTTAACTTCGAGAACTGGCATGATGTTGTTCATTGCCTTCTCAAATACTTCGAGTGGATCCTCGCCTGTCTTTTCCTTGATTGTGTCAAACGCATCGTAGACGATAGTCTGGGCAACGCCCTTCTTGCCGTCGAGCATGATGCTGTTGATCAGCTTGGCAACTACTACGCTGCCGTAGACAGGATCAGGAAGAACCTCTCTTTTAGGTGTGTTACCTTTTCTTGGCACTTCTCTTCCCTCCTTTGGAAAATAAGTCGGTACTCGTTGACTTCTGCACGTTCTTCTTCGGATGACTGATACCGTCACCTTACTCGCACAGCAGCCCCCGCGGCGCTCTTTTATGATAAAAAGAATGCCTTCTGTACTTCTAAGTTATAAGATTTTTGTTTAAGGGGCCAGGCCCCCATAGGTCGATTCTCTCTTCCTTGCGGCAAAGCCGTTTCGCGCTGAAAGCGCATACAAATCAGAAGAGAGATTCTATCGGAGGAGCTTGCCTCCGTAGATCAAGGTTTTCGACATTACGGCAACGCCGTATGTCCAAAGAAAACCTTACTTCTTGACCTTAGGTCTCTTTGCTCCGTATTTGGAACGACCCTGTCCGCGGTTTGCAACGCCGGATGCGTCGAGTGTACCTCTGATGATGTGATATCTTACACCCGGGAGGTCCTTAACTCTGCCGCCTCTTACCAGAACAACGCTGTGCTCCTGCAGATTGTGTCCGATTCCAGGAATGTAAGCAGTAACTTCCATTCCGTTTGTAAGACGGACTCTTGCAACTTTACGAAGAGCTGAGTTCGGCTTCTTAGGTGTGACTGTCTTAACTGCTACGCATACGCCTCTCTTCTGAGGGGAGTTAACGTTGGTAAGAGTCTTGTGAAGTGTGTTCATGTTCTTACCGAGTGCAGGAGCTGTCGACTTCTTTACCGAGCTCTGTCTGCCCTGACGTACTAACTGGTTAATTGTAGGCATTCTTTTCTCCTTTCTTCTAGTATTTTTATTATCAAGTACTGCCTTTATGAAGGCGCACTCGAACTTGTATATTTTACTTACAAACTATTGGAATGTCAATGATTTTCGCTTGTTTTTTCGGTATCATTTTTCTGCTTTTCTTTATTAATTACAGGACTGCCCGTTGCGCATTTGCAGCATCGGCAAATGCAGTAAAGCGAAAGGATCTTTCCAGCGTGCCGGTTCGCAGTATTTACGGTGAAAAAGAACCGCATACAAATGCATGCGGTTCTTTCAATTCAATTAATGCAGTCTATTCGACGATCGCTTCGACGCCGTATACCTTGATCTCTTCTTCAGGTTCAGCCGCTGCTGCAGCTTCCTCTTCCTCGAGACCTGCGATAACCAGCTCATCTTCGCTATCGTCCTTGCCGTTGATCAGGCCGTCATACTCACCATAGTCGACCTCGACCTGTGAGTAGCGCTTCATTCCTGTTCCTGCAGGGATGAGCTTTCCGATCATGACGTTCTCCTTGAGACCTTCGAGTCTGTCAGTCTTGCCCTTGATCGAAGCATCTGTCAGTACTCTCGTTGTCTCCTGGAAGGATGCAGCTGAGAGGAACGACGATGTTGCAAGAGCAGCCTTTGTGATACCAAGCAGCTGTCTCTGAGCTGTGCAAGGCTCTCCGCCTTCTGCTTCAGCAGCCTCATTCGCAGCTTCGATGTCTCTTCTGGAGTACTGTCCGCCCGGCAGAAGTCTTGTATCTCCAGGCTTCTCTACTTTGTACTTGGAGAGCATCTGGCTTACGATGATCTCGATGTGCTTGTCGTTGATGTCTACACCCTGATTCTTGTACACCCTCTGTACTTCTCTCAGGAGGTATTCATAAACGCCCTGTACTCCGTTGAGTCTCATGATATCGTGAGGATCGAGAGGTCCCTTTGTGATCTGATCGCCTGCCTTGACTTCCTGGCCGACTTCTACGTTGATCCTTGCGCCGAACGGAATGACGTAGTTTCTCTCTCCGTCTTTCTCCTCAACGATGACGTCGGTCTTGTTGTCTTCTCTAGGCTCTATCGCTGTGACAACTCCGTTGCCTTCGCAGATCTCAGCAAGACCCTTAGGCTTACGTGCCTCAAAGAGCTCCTCAACTCTCGGGAGACCCTGAGTGATGTCGGAACCGGCAACTCCGCCCGTGTGGAATGTTCTCATCGTCAGCTGTGTACCCGGCTCACCGATGGACTGAGCAGCGATGATACCAACAGCTTCACCTGCCTGTACCAGTCTGCCTGTAGCCATATTCTTGCCGTAGCACTTAGCGCAGAGACCTGTCTTAGCACGGCATGTCATTGCGGATCTGATCTTGACGGTCTCGATTCCGCGGTCTTCGATGACCTTAGCCATGTCGTCATTGATGTACTCGTTAGCAGCTACAAGGACTTCTCCCGTCTCAGGATCTACCACGTCTTCGCTTGCATATCTGCCTGCGATTCTGAGGCTGAGCTTTTCGATCTCTTCCTTGCCGTCTTTGAACGCTCTTACTTCGATGCCTTCGTCCGTTCCGCAGTCGATCTCATTGATGATGATGCTGTGCGAGATATCTACAAGACGTCTTGTCAGATATCCGGAGTCAGCGGTTCTGAGCGCCGTATCGGTAAGTCCCTTACGGGCACCGTTCGATGAAATGAAGTATTCCAGTATGGACAGGCCTTCACGGAAGTTAGCCTTGATAGGGATCTCTACAGTGTGACCTGTAGCGTTCGCCATAAGTCCTCTCATTCCGCCGATCTGGCTGATCTGGGATTTGTTACCTCTCGCTCCTGACTTAGCCATGATGTAGAGGTTGTTCAGTGTACCCAGGTTGTCCATGAGTGCGTCAGCAGTATCTTCAGTCGCCTTTCTCCAGGTACTGATGATGCTTTCGTATCTCTCCTTGTCGGACATGAGACCTCTTCTGTAGAGAGCCTCGTACTGGTCTACCTTGTTCTCAGCTGCACTTACGATATCTTTCTTTGCGGCCGGGATCTCCATGTCGGAGATACTGATCGTTACTGCCGAAAGTGTCGAGTAGTGGTAGCCTGTATCCTTGATGTAGTCGAGCATGAGGGCTGTCTCGGTGTTGCCGTGAGCCTTGAAGCAAGCGGCGATGATCTTTCCGAGAGCCTTCTTGTCGCAGAGGAAGTCAACCTCGAGTGAGTACGGATCCTTCGATCTGTCAACGAAGCCGAGATCCTGAGGGAGTCCCTGGTTAAAGATGAATCTTCCTACTGTCGACTCAACGAGTTTTCCAGGGTCGCCTTCATAGGCGAAGCGTCTGACCTTGACCTTTGCATGGATGCCTACAGCACCTGCGTTATAAGCCATGATCATCTCGTCATAGTCAGCAAAGCTCTTGCCGTCGCCCTTCTCTGCCGGACGGCCTCTCTCGACTGAGCCCGGATGTGTCAGGTAATATGATCCGAGGATCATGTCCTGAGTCGGGACAGTGATAGGTGATCCGTCCTTAGGAGCCAGGATGTTGTTGACAGAGAGCATGAGGAATCTTGCCTCAGCCTGCGCCTCTACCGAGAGAGGTACATGTACAGCCATCTGGTCTCCGTCGAAGTCAGCGTTGAACGCAGTACATACGAGCGGGTGCAGCTTGATGGCTTTACCTTCAACGAGTACCGGCTCAAATGCCTGGATTCCCAGTCTGTGCAGTGTAGGGGCACGGTTGAGCAGAACAGGGTGATCCTTGATGATGTAATCAAGAACGTCCCATACTTCAGGCTCTGCTCTCTCTACCATGACTCTTGCCTGCTTTGTATTCTGAGCGAGCTCTCTGTTGGCGAGCTCCTTCATGATGAACGGCTTGAAAAGCTCGAGGGCCATTGTCTTAGGAAGTCCGCACTGATAGAACTTCAGGTCCGGACCTACTACGATTACGGAACGTCCCGAGAAGTCTACTCTCTTACCGAGCAGGTTCTGACGGAATCTTCCCTGCTTACCCTTTAGCATGTCGGACAGGGATTTGAGCTTACGTCCGCCCGCTCCCTGAACGGCTCTGCCTCTTCTGCCGTTGTCGATGAGCGCGTCGACGGATTCCTGGAGCATTCTCTTCTCGTTACGGATGATGATGTCAGGAGCGCCGAGCTCACCCAGCTTTTTAAGTCTGTTGTTTCTGTTGATGACTCTTCTGTACAGATCGTTGAGGTCTGATGTCGCGAATCTGCCGCCGTCGAGCTGGACCATAGGTCTGAGATCCGGCGGAATTACAGGGATCACGTCGAGTATCATCCATTCAGGCTTGTTGCCCGACTGTTTGAAGGCCTCGATGACTTCGAGTATCTTGACGAGTCTGATCTTCTTCTGGCCGGAAGCCTTCTTGAGCTGTTCTCTGAGTTCTTCAGCCTTCTGATCTACGTCGATATCCATGAGAAGCTTCTTCACGGCTTCGGCACCCATGCCTGCCTCAAAGTTCTTGCCATAGATCTCGCGAGCCTCGTTATACTCTTCTTCCTCGATGATCTGCTTGTATGAGAACGGTGTATCACCAGGGTCAGTTACTACGTAAGCAGCGAAGTACAGAACCTTCTCGAGTTCCTTCGGTGTCATGTCGAGTACCAGGCCGATCCTTGAAGGGATGCCCTTGAAGTACCAGATATGTGATACCGGAGATACGAGAGCGATGTGTCCCATTCTCTCTCTTCTTACCTTTGCCTTGGTGACCTCTACTCCGCAGTACGGGCAGATAAGTCCTCTGTAGCGAATCTTGTTGTATTTTCCGCAGCCGCAGACCCAGTCCTTTGTAGGTCCGAAGATCCTTTCGCAGAACAGTCCGTCGAACTCCGGCTTGAGCGATCTGTAGTTGATCGTCTCAGGTTTTGTGACTTCACCGTGCGACCATTTGAGCATCTCTTCTGTGGATGCGAGCTTGATCTGCAGGGATTCAATATTTCTAAGATCCTGGTTGTTATCTGTAATCATGATATTGCCTCCCCTTTCTTACTCTTCATCCTCGAACAGCGATCCGGCCTCAGCTTCCGCAAGGTCTTCAAGGCTGTCCATCTCAACAGCTTCCGTAAGGTCGATATCCGGCTCAGCAGCGCCGAGTGCAAGCGCTTCGATCATTGACGAGAGACTGTCGATATCGAAGTCGTCCTCGTCAGCTTCAGCAGCCTTGAGTTCTGCAGCGGCAACCGCGGCTTCCTCATCCTGCATCTGCTCTCTTCTCTCGCGCTCAGCTCTTCTGTCATTTTCACTTATCATTCTGTCGAATGTAAGCGCGCCGTCATATTCTGAAGTCTCTCTGATCTTGATCTCACTGTCGTCTCCGGCCTTTGTTCTGATATCAAGAGCAAGTGCCTGGAGTTCCTTGATGAGTACCTTGAACGATTCAGGGATACCCGGTTCAGGAATGTTGACTCCATTGATGATCGACTCATATGTCTTTGTACGTCCGATGATATCGTCGGACTTGACGGTCAGGATCTCCTGCAGAGTGTAAGCAGCGCCGTAAGCTTCGAGCGCCCATACTTCCATCTCTCCGAATCTCTGTCCGCCGAACTGTGCCTTTCCGCCGAGAGGCTGCTGTGTAACCAGTGAGTACGGGCCCGTCGATCTGGCGTGGATCTTGTCGTCTACCAGATGGTGGAGCTTGAGCATGTACATGTAGCCTACTGTAACAGGGCTGTCGAAGTACTCGCCTGTACGTCCGTCTCTGAGTCTCAGCTTACCTGTCTCAGGATAGCCTTCCTCCTTGAGGAGCTGGATAACGTCGCTCTCGTGTGCTCCGTCGAATACCGGAGTCGAAACGTACCAACCCTTTGACTTGGCGGCCAGTCCGAGGTGTACCTCGAGTACCTGTCCGACGTTCATACGGGAAGGAACGCCCAGAGGGTTCAGCATTACCTGCAGCGGCTCGCCGTCTTCCTTGAACGGCATGTCTTCCTGAGGAAGTATCCTCGAGATGACACCCTTGTTTCCGTGACGGCCGGCCATCTTGTCGCCTACGTTGATCTTTCTCTTTGTAGCAACATAGACTCTGACTATTTTGTTTACTCCCGGCGGGAGCTCTGTGCTGTTAGTCTTGTCAAATACTCTTACGTCGATGACGATACCCTCTTCGCCGTGAGGCAGCTTGAGAGATGAGTCTCTGACTTCCTTGGACTTCTCGCCGAAGATGGCGCGCAGCATTCTTGCTTCAGGAGTGAGGTCTGTCTCGCTCTTCGGAGTAAGCTTGCCGACGAGGATGTCATTTGACTTGACCTCGGCGCCGATTCTGACGATACCCTCTTCATCGAGCTCCTTGAGCATGTCGCCAGGAAGGTTCGGGATATCCCTTGTGATTTCCTCAGGTCCGAGCTTGGTGTCTCTGGCTTCGCACTCGTGCTTCTCGATGTGGAGGGAAGTGAGCACGTCGTCCATGAGCAGTCTCTCGTTGAGGATGATAGCGTCCTCGTAGTTGTAGCCTTCCCATGTCATGAATCCGATCAGGAGATTCTTTCCAAGGGAGATCTCGCCCATGCTTGTGGACGGACCGTCAGCTACCACTTCGCCTGCCTCCAGATGCTCGCCGAATGCGACGATAGGTCTCTGGTTGATGCAGGTTCCCTGGTTGGAACGCTTGAATTTGAGCATCTTGTACTCGTCTACTGTTCCGTCGTCGTCTCTTGTGACTCTGACGTAATTTGCGTCGACATATGTGACTGTACCTGCGTGCTTGCAAAGAACTACAGCGCCGGAGTCACATGCAGCCTTGTACTCGATACCTGTTCCGATGTACGGAGCTTCGGTAACAAGCAGAGGAACTGCCTGTCTCTGCATGTTGGAACCCATCAGCGCACGGTTAGCGTCGTCGTTCTCGAGGAACGGAATCATTGCCGTGGCTACGGATACTACCTGCTTAGGCGAAACGTCCATGTAGTCGACTTCTGTCTTAGGAACCATGGTGATCTCACCCTTGATACCTCTTACAGCGACCTTGTTGTTGACGAAATGGCCTTCTTCATCGAGAGGCTCGTTCGCCTGTGCAACGATCATGAGATCTTCGTCAGCAGCAGCGAGGTACTTTACCTCTGTTGTGACGATGCCCTTTTCCTTGTCGACCTTACGGTACGGAGTCTCGATGAATCCGTACTGGTTGATGATGCCGTATGTTGTGAGCGAACCGATAAGTCCGATGTTAGGACCTTCAGGCGTCTCGATAGGGCACATTCTGCCGTAGTGCGAGTAGTGTACGTCTCTGACCTCCATGCCGGCTCTCTCTCTTGAAAGTCCGCCAGGTCCGAGTGCCGAGAGTCTTCTCTTGTGAGTCAGCTCTGCGAGCGGGTTGTTCTGGTCCATGAACTGCGACAGCTGGGATGATCCGAAGAACTCCTTGATTGCCGCGGTTACAGGCCTGATGTTGATCAGCTGCTGAGGAGTCGAGTTCTCAGTAGTCATTCTTTCCCTGATGGTCTTCTCCATTCTTGCAAAACCGATCCTGCACTGGTTCTGCAGGAGCTCTCCTACTGTCTTAAGACGTCTGTTGGAGAGGTGGTCGATGTCGTCGGTCTCGCCTACGCCGCTGTTAAGGTTAATCAGATAGCTGATGGAAGCGATGATATCCTCAATGATGATATGCTTCGGGCTCAGCTCTTTTCTTCTGTTTGCGATGAGCGATCTGAGCTTGTCTTCGTCGCCTTCTGCCTTCTCAATGATCTCCATGAGAACAGGATAGAAGACCTTCTCGGACAGTCTGTAAGGTGTGAGGTCGATGTCAACATACTTTGCAGGATCTACGAAGTTGTTTCCGATTACCTTTGTGACTTTTCTCTCTTCGTCCTCGTTCTTGCTGTATACGTAAACAGACTGTACGCCGGCATCTTCAATGACCATAGCCATCGATCTCGAAATGTGTCCATCCTTCTCAACGAGGATCTCGCCGGTGTTAGGATCGATTACGTCCTCTGCCGCAACTGTATCGACGAGTCTGTCGTGCAGTCCCAGCTTGCGGTTATATTTGAATCTTCCGACCTTTGCGAGGTCATAGCGCCTCTCGTCGAAGAGCAGCGCCATCAGCATGGATCTTGCGTTCTCAACTGTAGGCGGCTCTCCCGGTCTCAGTCTTCTGTAGAGTTCTCTGAGTCCGTCTGCGCTGTTCTTTGTCGTATCCTTCTCGAGCGTGCGCATCAGCCTCTCATCCTCACCAAAGATGGCGATGATGTCTTCGTTGCTGCTGAGTGCAAGCGCTTCAGGATCGATGATTCCGAGTGCTCTGAGGAACGATGTCAGCGGCTGCTTTCTCGTTCTGTCTACTCTGACATACAGAATCCCCTGGGAGTCTGTTTCATACTCGAGCCATGCGCCTCTGTTAGGGATGACCTGCGAGCTGTAGAGTCTCTGGTTGGACTTATCTGTGGCAACATCAAAGTACGGTCCCGGAGAACGTACCATCTGTGTAACGATGGCTCTCTCTGCTCCGTTGTAGACGAATGTACCCTTCTCAGTCATGAGTGGGAAATCACCCATGAACACGTCCTGTTCCTTGATCTCACCGGTCTCGCGGTTGATCAGCCTTACCTTGACTGTCAGAGCTGTTGCGTATGTGGCGTCTCTCTCCTTGCACTCCTCCTGATCGTACTTAGGAGTGTCGGAGAACTGGTAATCCGCGAACTCCAGGCTAAGAGTATTGGTGGTATCGCGAATAGGAGATACATCGTCGAGTACCTCGCCGAGGCCCTCTTCGACAAACCATTTGTATGACTTTGTCTGAACGTCGATGAGGTTCGGCATTTCGCAGACCTCATTGATCTTGGCAAAGCTCATACGCTCTTTTCTTCCAACTTTTACTGGGGTTGGCATGTTCTTTTGCTCCTTATCTTTCTGTTTGTGACCGGCATATATAGTCCGTCCGCGAACGTCCTCAAAAGTCCGAAGCACAGTCCGCTTCATCGCTCCTCCAAGCGCCTCCGGAAATTCCGCTCCGCTGCAAGCGTGCGGAGCTCCAGTTTCCGGAGTTCGTTTCGTCGTCGGAGCGCTGCCGCGGTGTGCTTCTGCACTTTTTGCGGAATGTTCGCTGCCGGATTATATATGCCGGCCTCCTGAACAAAAAACGATTATGTTTTTGAAAAAGTGCACGTTTTTGGCGTTTTTTTGCACTATTTTTACGCCCTCTAAACGCGCGAAATGAGCCTCGATAGCCGGGGCTCATTTTATTGCGTGGGTCGAACCGATATCGCACGGTTCAATTTGTGTACGCATCACTGCGCGAGTTTGTTGTCCCGTCGCCGTGAGCCGGCGAAGAGTTTTTTCGTTATGCGAGGCACAGGCGTGAATCGTGAGCACGCGTACTAAGACGTACGTAAGCGAACGATTCGCGAGTGCAGCGACGCAGAACGGAAAATGTAGAGCTGGTTACTGAAGTTCTACTACAGCGCCAACAGCCTCGAGAGCTTCCTTAAGAGCGTTAGCTTCGTCAGGCAGTACGCCTTCCTTTACAACTGTAGGAGCTCCGTCTACGACAGCCTTTGCTTCCTTCAGTCCAAGACCTGTAGCTTCTCTTACAGCCTTGATAACCTTGATCTTTTCCTGTCCGATCTCCTTCAGAACGACGTTGAATTCGCTCTTCTCTTCTTCTTCTGCTGCTGCTGCGCCTGCTGCAGGAGCTGCTACTGCTACTGCGGAAACGCCGAATTCTTCTTCAAGAGCCTTAACGAGCTCGTTGATCTCAAGAATAGTCATGCTCTTCAGAGCCTCAATGATCTGAGTCTTATCCATTGTTTTTCTCCTTTTTCAAATGTTCATTATGCGGCAAACGTACCGCCCTGTGTGTAAATTTCGATAATTAAGCGTCTTTCTCTGCGATCGCTTTGAGTGTGAGCGCGAGCTTTGTCATTGGGCTCTGGATGCTTCCCATGAAACGGGCAATGAGTACATCTCTTCCCGGAATGCTTGCGAACTCTTCGATCTGGGTCTTATCGTAAACGTTACCTTCTACGAATCCGCCCTTGAATGCCATCTTCTTGTAATCCTTGATGGCCTTTGCAAGTACTCTTGCGCCGGCTGTAACGTCCTCGCCGCTGAATGCGAGTGCTGTTGAGCCTTTGAGTACGTCGCCGTCAGCGAGGCCGGCGAATTCAGTTCCGTCGATTGCCCTCTTGATCAGCGTATTTTTATATACTGTGAAGTCGACGCCTTCCTTACGGAGCTCTGCTCTCATCTTATCGGCCTCGGCTACAGTGAGTCCCAGATAGTCAACTGCTACGATTGATCCGGCTTTTTCAAACTTTTCCTTGATCTCGTCGATGACGACCTGTTTAGCTTTCTTTGCTTCTACAGACATTATTTCTCCTTTCCGGCGATATCCCTTCGCCTAGTTTTGTCTTGTAGGTACAAATGGAGACTTGTCCTACCGATTGACAAGCGCTCCGCGCGCCGTCAGAGGTATGGAAAGTCCTATGCCAGGGATGCCCGAGAGCACAAGCCGCGCGATGTGCGATCGGCTGCAGCCTACGGCTACCCCGACTGGATTCCGACCAGTAAGACAGTCTCCGATATAATCTATCTTTGTACCTCGGCGGGAAATTAAGCTTACGCACCCGCTGTCTTAGGTTGGATATTCTTTTTTATTTGTCTCAGTCAGACTAGAGTACAACTGTTGCAGGGTTAACCTTTACTCCAGGGCTCATCGTTGCTGCGATCGTGATGCTTCTGAAATACTGTCCCTTTGCTGCTGCCGGCTTAGCCTTTGCGATAGCCTGGATGAGAGCGTTTGCGTTCTCGATGAGCTGCTCTTCTGTGAAGGACTTCTTTCCGATGATGCAGTGGATGATGTTGGATTTGTCAAGTCTGTACTCGACCTTACCGGCTTTGATGTCTGCAAGAGCCTTTGCGAGGTCCATCGTAACTGTGCCTGACTTAGGGTTTGGCATGAGACCTCTAGGTCCGAGGATCTTACCAAGACGTCCAACAACTCCCATCATATCAGGTGTTGCGACTACTGCGTCGAATCCGAACCAGTTCTCGGTTCTGATCTTGTCTGCCATATCCTCAGCGCCAACAAAGTCTGCGCCTGCTGCTAAAGCTTCTTCTGCCTTAGGGCCCTTAGCGAAAACCAGAACTTTCTTGGTCTTACCAGTGCCGTGAGGGAGAACCATAGCTCCTCTTACCTGCTGATCTGCGTGTCTGCCGTCTACTCCGAGGCGGAAGTGCATCTCAACTGTTTCGTCGAACTTTGCGTTGTTAAAGCTTTTGATCTGCTTTACTGCTGTTGCTACGTCTACGAGCTCGTGCTTGTCATATGACTTTGCGATCTCTGCGTATCTCTTTGATCTTTTCATTTTTCCTCCTTGTGGTACCTGCGGCGTCAGCCTCCCACTTCATTACTCAACTACCGTAACTCCCATGCTGCGAGCTGTTCCCTTGATCATGTCTGTTGCTGCCTCGAGGGATGCTGCGTTGAGATCCGGCATCTTTGTCTTTGCGATCTCTTCTGCCTGTGCGAGCGTGATGGATGCAACCTTTTCCTTCTTAGGATTTCCGGATGCGTGCTCGATGCCAGCTGCCTTCTTGATGAGGACTGCTGCCGGCGGAGTCTTGCATACGAAATCGAACGATCTGTCAGTGTAAACTGTGATTACTACTGGGATGATCATTCCCTGCTGGTCCGATGTTCTAGCATTGAACTGTTTGCAGAAGTCCATGATGTTAACGCTCTTCTGTCCGAGAGCCGGGCCAACCGGTGGTGCAGGTGTTGCTGCTCCGGCAGGGATCTGCAGCTTGATGTAGCCGTCTATCTTCTTTGCCATTGCTGTCTCCTTTCTTCAGTTTTTTCACAAGCTATCTCAGCTTGCTTACCTGCGAGAACTCGATCTCTGCAGGGGTATCTCTACCGAACATCGAGATGCGGACCTTCACGATCTGCTTTTCCGGATTGATGGCTTCTACTATGCCGAGCTGGCCTTCGAAGACTCCTCCGATGATGCGGATCGTATCGCCTACCTCGATATCCAGATCGATCCTGAGCTTTTCGATTCCCATTCTTACGATCTCCTCTTTTGTCAGAGGAATAGGATCGGAACCGTGTCCAACGAAACCGGTAACTCCTTCGGTATTACGCACGAGGTACCATGTCTCGTTGTTTACGACCATCTTGATGACGACATAACCAGGGAAAAGCTTACGGGTCTTTACCTTCTTGACTCCGTCCTTGATCTCGATCCTCTCTTCAGTCGGGATTACGACTTCCTGGATGAGATCCTGCATTCCGCGGTATTCGACCATCCTGTCGATACTGGTCTTTACTTTGTTCTCATAGCCCGAATACGTATGCACAACATACCACTTTGCAGTACCGTCGCCTCTGAGGCCTTCGCCCTCGAGCGGGGTATATCTTGCCTTTACCGGCTCTTTAGTCTCTGCGGTATCGCTTGTCTGTGTGCTTTCGATATTCTCGATGTTATCGATCTTATCTGTCATTTATTAACTCCTTGGGTCAGGACAGTGTTATTCCGAGGATGCCCTTGAGAGCAGCCAGGAAACCGGTATCGACCAGCCAGAATGCGACTGCAAAGAATATTACGCATGCGAATACCACGATGGTGTCAGTAGTGAGCTCTTCTCTTGTAGGCCATACGACCTTTCTGAACTCCTGTCTGACGCCCCTGAGGTATGCGAGCAGTCCGCCCTTCTTGCCCTGGTTCTTGTTGTTCTGACTCTTTTTCTGTGCGGATGCCTGTGCAGCCTTTGCGAGATCTTCTCTCGATTTGTTCTGCTTGCTTCCGTTGCTATTGTTATCAGCCATCTTGTTTCTCCGTCTATATCTGTATATAGATTACTTGGTCTCCTTGTGGAGAGTTTCCTTGTTGCAGAACTTGCAATACTTCATGAGCTCGATCCTGTCAGGATTGTTTCTCTTGTTCTTCATTGTATTGTAGTTTCTCTGCTTGCACTCTGTGCATGCGAGGATGACCTTCTGTCTAACGCCTGCTGCCATCTGTTTACTCCTTAATCTATCTAATCCTTGAAAAATGCGTCCTTTCACTCGAAAACTCGAAGCCCGGTCTCCCAATGCTCCGATTTTCTTCTTAAAGTCGCTCAATGAGTATACTTTGCAAGGGTTTCAATGTCAAGCGGTTTCTTAGTGCTAAATAAAAAAATTGTGTGCAGGGCAGACATATGCTTCCGGCTCGTGCCTCGTCGTCACGAAGCATATGTCTGCCCTGCACTATTTTTCTTCCTAGTTTCTTGCCCTTCGAATGCCGTACATTAAAACTGCTGCTGCGTTTGAAGCATTAAGTGAATTGATTTTGCCGTACATAGGAATCGAGAGCACAAAGTCGCACTTCTCCTTTACCAGGCGGCCGACCCCCTTGCCCTCATTGCCTATTACAATGGCAATCGGGCCTGTAAGGTTTGCTTCGTAGTAGGTTTCGCCGTCCATGTCGGCCGCCCCTACCCAGACTCCTTTTGCCTGAAGCTCCTCGATTGTACGGGCGAGATTAGTCACCTGCACGACCGGCATGTTCTCTATAGCGCCGGCGGCAGACAGTGCAACTGTCTGCGTCAAAGAGGCGGCACGCCTCTTTGGGATCACGATGCCGTGAGCGCCGGCGCATTCAGCTGTCCTGATTATAGCTCCGAGATTGTGCGGATCCGAGATCTCATCAAGTATGATAATAAAAGGATCCTCTCCGGATGCTTCCGCTCTGGCAAAAACGTCATCCATCTCCGCATATTTATATTCGCTCACTTTAGCGACCACGCCCTGATGCTTTACGCCCGGAGCCATCGCGTCTATCTTCTCTTTAGGCACGAAGTCAACTATGATTCCCTGCTCTCTTGCAAGAGCAACTATCTTCGACACCGAACCTTCAGCGCCGTCAGCAATGAATATGCGCTCTACATCGCGCTCACCCGACAGCACTTCCACTACAGGATTTCTGCCGGCGACCACTTCAAGTCCATCTGTCCCTATCACAGCCTTCGGCTCCTCGTAGGATTCATTCATATCAAATCCAAGGACCCTGCGCGGCTCCTTGCCGGCAGCCTTTCCTCTGGAGGGACTCTTTGCCCTGGCCGCCGGGCTGCTCTGTCTGCGAGGACCCGCCGAAGCAGATCTCCTCTTTGGCTCGTATGTATACTCGTCGCCATAATCGCGGCGGTTCTTGCCGCCTCTCTTCGGAGCGCTTTTTCTTTCCTTGTCGTTGAATCTCTTGTTGTCTCTCTTACTCATCGTCTGATTCTCCGTTCTGCCATGCCCGTTAATTAGGCTCCTTTTAATAAACTGCCGATCTGTAGGCATATGCTTCCTCACATCTGAATGTAAGATACTTAAGTCCGTTATTATCGAACAGCATGTGGATCTCCGGTTTTCCGTCCTCCACATATATCTCGCTGTACAGGAGCTCGCAGTCGGACTCCGTGTCTCCATCCTCATCCCTGTCCGGATGCGCCGAGACGCCTTCGTCCTCAATAACTTCCACCTCGTCGAATCTTAGTATAAAGACTGCTTCTTCCCCATCTTCATCAAAGCCCTCGAACTTCAGTTCCAGCTCATCGCCGGACTTACCGACGCTTATAACATATGAGTCCTCCAGACCATCCAGAGTATCCATCAGCTCCTCATACTCTTCCGGAAGCTCATCTACCATATCGTCGTAGGCTTCATCGACCTGCTCATCAAGAGCATCGAATCTTTCTTCGTTGTCAGCATCCTGCTCCGAGAGTTTCCTGTAAATCTTCTCAGGCATAAAATACATCGCCAGTATCCTCGGATCGACTGCTTCCTTCACCCAGTCAGGGAGATCTTCATCCGGTTCCTCCAGATTCGCATTGTAGATCTCCTCAAACTCCTCTGCGGCCTCCTCTTCATCAAATGGCTCGCGGTTTTCGTACTCTATGATCTCAGCCCTGAAAAACTCAATGGCTTCCGGATCTTCTATGTCATCGATGTCCAGCACCGGCGGTTCATCATGATCCGCACGCTCTTCCTCTACATATCTGTCCAGCGCTTTCTGGTACAGCTCCTCTATCTCCTCATCCGAGTAGTCCCTGTCAATCACCGGCTCATACATATCAGTCACGCCCAGGGACATCATCAGCGTATAGTATTCTTTAGTATAAATACGCATTTCACTCTCCCTTTCTGGCATAAACCACGAATCTGAAAGTTATGCCGTTTTCTGTGACCGGTTCACTCTCGCTGATGACCTCGTAGTCCGGATCGGTGTCAAAATCTACAATGAATGTATCTGCATCAAGATCAGCATCCATCTTCGTCACATACAGCCTGTCGCATAATCTGTAGAACTTGTTGTAAAGGTGCGCTCCGCCTATAAGGAACACGTCATCAGGCTCATACTTCGACAGTTCCTTCCAGAGCTCATCCTCTGAATTCACGACTATGCAGCGCTCAGCCTCATATTCCGGATTCGTTGTCAGCACATAGTTTATCCTCTTCGGGAGCCCTCTCCTGCCCGGCATGGATTCCAGGGTCTTCCTTCCCATGACGACCACTTTTCCGGTCGTATGCTCCCTGAAGTATTTCATATCGGTCGGTATCGATGCCAGCAGTCCGCCGTCACGTCCGATACCCCACTTTTTATCTGCAGCTACAATAAGGTTCATGTTTTCTTCCTTCTTCTATTCGAAACGGTTGACCAGCATAGCCACCTGTTCATTCTCAAGAGCGTGTCCGCGGTACGAATAGAACGTATCGATATTGCACATCGTACACACGTTGGATACAGCGATGTGATCCGCAGGGACTCCCGCTCTCAGCAGCGTCATCCTGTTGGCTTCTCTCAGATCGAGGTGATATTTGCCGCCCGGGATCTCATTTCCGTCCGCATCCTTTGCCGGATAGCGGCTGAGTATCGTATCAGCATCCTCACGGCTCCACTGAGCAGCGAACGCTTCATAGACCTCATCTCCCATCTCATAGCAATCCCTGCATACGCCCGGACCTATCGCCGCATACATATCTGCAGGATCGCATCCGAACTTCACCACCATCTGTGCGACAGCGACCTGCGGGATCTTCCCTAGAGTGCCCTTCCATCCCGCATGCACCAGTCCTGCCGCCCTGCACTTCGGATCCACTATATACACCGGAGGGCAGTCCCCACCGAAGACTGTCAGCAGAGCATCAGGAATGTCCGTAACTATGCCGTCCACGTATTGTCTGTGAAGCGAGAAGCTTCCTACAGTAGCGACTCCCAGGTCTTCCTCGCATGTGGCCACATGAACATAATTAGTGTGCTTTTGATCGGTTACCAGTTCCATCTCAAGCGACGAGCCCAGCTGGTGCGCCAGAATATCCCTGTTGGCTCTGCATACCGGTGATGCCTCTTCGACACTTTCAGTCTTCATGACAGCACAGCGCAGGCCCTTTACACCCGTGCCGCTCTCTCTGTCATAACTGATGTATCTGGTCGTGAAAAGATTCGGCACGCCGAGGCTGTCAAACATATCAAAGGACAGACGCGGTATGCCATCTGTATGGATATTGAATACTTTTCTGTCGTCGGAGTATTTCAGTTTCATATCTGCCTACTTGCCTGCTGTATCAACTATACGGACGGCTTCGGCCGCGATCTCGCGTAGCCTCTGTCTCTCATCAGAGAGATAGAGGTAGCCCAGCAGGGCTTCGAAGCCGGTCGCTATCTTATACTCACGCGGGTCAGCGTTCTGCGGTCTCGACATCGAACGGTGATTGCGCGCCTGTTTATATATCTTTTCCTCTTCTTCAGTAAGGAAGCCTTCGTTTATCATCGCCCTGGCGGCTTTTGCCTGACCTGCCGCTGAAACATATCTCACGGCAGTATGATGCGCCCTGCCTGCATCTCCCGGCTTCTCCGTCACTATCTTCTCGCGCACAATGACCTCAAAGACCGCGTCTCCGAGATATGCGAGCGTAGTTGTATTTATCTTTCTGATCTCTTCTTTTGTCATTGTAGTCGCTCCCGGCCGTTTACAACGTCTTTGCTTTGCATATGTCATGCAATTATAGGGATAATTGTCGCCTTATAAGTGAAACGGAGAATGACCTCCGTTTCATATCTTTTTATATAGCTACCGGTATATTCCGTATCTGCTCTCCATGCTGATAATTCTCAACTTTTATGTCGTCTGTCGTGAAATCATAGAAGTTCTTCACATCAGGATTCAGTGTCACCTTCGGTGCCGGATACTGCGGCCTTGCTATAAGCTCCTTTATTATATCCACATGCCTGTCGTAAATATGGGCATCAGAGATCACATGAACCAGCTCACCCGCCTTCAGGTCAGATACCTGAGCCATCATCATGAGGAGCATGGCATACTGCACTACATTCCAGTTGTTGGCGGCAAGTATATCCTGCGAACGCTGGTTGAGTATGCCGTTGAGTGTATCTCCCTTGACGTTAAAAGTCATAGAGTATGCGCACGGCTCAAGCCTCATCTCGGAAAGATCTTCAAAATTGTACAGATTAGTCAGTATACGCCTGCTGTACCTGTCATTTTTAAGGCACCACAGGACGTTGTCCACCTGGTCCATCTCACCCTGTTTGAATCTATACTTTTTCGCCATCTGATAGCCGTAGGCCTTGCCGATAGTACCCTCTTCATCGGCCCATTCATCCCATACATGGCTCTTAAGATCAGCCAGTCTGTTGGACTTTTTCTGCCATATCCAGAGCATCTCATCAGTCGCCAGCTTGATTGCAGTCGGACGCAGTGTTAGCGCAGGGAACTCCTCCGACAGGTCGTACCGGTTGACCACGCCGAAGTTCTTGATGGTGTGCGCAGGTGTGCCGTCCTCCCAATGAGGACGAACAGGCATACCCTCAGTACTGAACCCGTTGTCCAGTATATCCTGACACATATTTACGAATAGTGTATCTGCTTTACTCATTTTTAGGTTCTCTTATCAGCCGCACGCCCGAGATATTCCCGGGCGGAGCAGCAGAGTTACTCTGTTTAAACAGACTGCAGCCATTATTACCTTGCAGCCCTGTGCTTTCCTGAATTTGGCATGCTTGCCGCTGTCAATTCCGGGAGGGAACTCTCCGGGTAAGATGCGGCCGCACTAAAATCAGTTAATTACGTATTACCTGTACACCCTGAGGCGTATCCTTGAGAGTGATACCCATTGCAGCGAGCTGGTCACGGATCTCGTCCGCTCTTGCCCAGTTCTTTGCCTTACGTGCTGCCTGTCTCTCGTCTATCAGAGCCTGGATGTCATCTCCGAGACCTTCCTCTTCATCTTCGCCTCCGAAGAGTCCGAGAACCTCTGTCAGTTCCCTGATTCTCTTGAGTGCTTCCTCAGCGAAGGACTTCGATGCTCCATCCTTTACGTCGAGGTTGATCTCCGATACGAGCTCGAATATAGCAGCAATGCCGTCGGCTGTATTGAGATCGTCGTCCATTACCTCGATGAACTTTTCTCTGTGCTTATCGAGCGATGCGATCTTCGCAGCCTCGTCAGCCATTGCCTCATCGCTTCCGTTCGTCCTGAGGAACTCTAGTGTCTCAATTGCTGTTGCGATTCTCTCGTAACCCTGCTTTGACTGCTCCATAAGAGTATCGGAGAAGTTGATAGGACTTCTGTAATGTCCGCTCAGCAGGAAGAATCTGATAACGTCTCCGCTGTAGTTCTCACGAATGTCTCTGACAGTGAAGAAGTTGTTGAGTGACTTCGACATCTTCTTTCCGTCTACATTTATATATCCGTTATGCATCCAGTAGTGTGCAAACGGGACTCCGTTGCACGCTTCTGACTGCGCGATCTCATTCTCATGATGCGGGAATGTAAGGTCCTGGCCGCCGCCGTGAATGTCGATCGTATCGCCGAGGTGCTTCTTTGCCATCGTTGAGCACTCGATGTGCCAGCCCGGTCTTCCCATGCCCCAAGGCGATTCCCATGCGATCTCAGATTCCTCTTTGCGCGCTTTCCAGAGAGCGAAATCCAGCGGATCTTCCTTGACCTCGCCAATGGCGATACGCGCACCGCTCTCGAGGTCGTCGATGTTCTGGCCGGAGAGTTTTCCGTACTCAGGGAACTTGCGCGTCGAGTAATACACGTCGCCGTCAGCCTCATAAGCATAGCCCTTGTCAATCAGAGTCTGCACGAAAGCGATGATCTCAGGGATGTGCTCGGATACCTTAGGATGAACATCAGCCTTCAGGACATTCAGAGCCTCAGCATCATTGAAATACTCTTTTATATATTTCTCCGATACCTCAGGAGCAGTGATGCCCTCTTCCTTGGCCCTGTTGATGATCTTGTCATCTACGTCAGTAAAGTTCTGAACGAATTTTACTTCGTAGCCTCTGAATTTGAAGTATCTCCTCAGTGTATCGAACACCACGAAAGGACGTGCGTTTCCAATATGAAAGAAGTTGTAGACCGTTGGACCGCAGACATACATCTTTACCTTACCCGGCTCGATAGGTACGAATTCTTCTTTTCTGTTCGTAAGAGTGTTATAGACCTGCATTTTTCCTCCTTTTTGCAAGCGTCAGGGATCGATTCCCTTCATTCCGCCCGCTCTTATCTTAAACTCCGAGTATCGCGCCGATACATCCCATGATGATGAGCACGAAGAACGGACTCTTTTTATACTTTGCTATCAATATTACCGTTGCAACCAATATGATAACAGAAATAATGTCAACTGGCGAGCCTGAAATCGCAGTAAACAAGCTGTTTCCGGCATCAGCGCCGAGTTTTGTAATAAGCCCGGTCCCGAGCCTGCCTTCACCGGCAAGAGACGGCCTTACAAGTGTGGCCGCAGCAGCTGCTATGAGTCCCATAGTCGCCGGCCTTATACCGGCCAGCGCGCCATTTACGACCTTGCTGTCCCTGAACTTCTGTATGGTGCGGCAGACCAGGCTGACGATAATGAATGCCGGCAGGATGACTCCGAATGTCGCAGCCACTGAACCTCCGACACCCGCCGCCTCATAGCCTACATAAGTGGCTGTATTGACCGCAAGCGGTCCCGGTGTGATCTGTGATATCGCAACGATGTTTGCAAATGTCTCCTGGCTCATATCCAGGAACGGCTGTATACTGTCGTAGATAAGTCTCACGATGGCAAGTCCGCCTCCGAAGCCGAGGAGCCCGACTTTGAAAAAGCTGATGAAGAGCTGCCAGAATATCATACGGACTCACCCCCTTCATCGGCTTCCGGCTGTCCGCCGGGCTGTGAGCCGGTTTCTGTTTTTTCAGGACCGGTAGCTGCGGCAGCCATCTTCCGGCTTCCGGCAAAAGTTACTGTTATGCCAAGTACCGCAAACAGCAGTATTACATAAGCCGTATTAACTTTGAGTATTGCGATAAGCACGAACGCGACTATCGCAGCCAGCATTGCCCATTTATTTTTAATCGCTGCCGGCATAAGCTGTATCAGAGCAACTACTACCATTCCGAGAGCCGCCGCTCTCAGTCCGGCCATCGCTCCCATCAGCACGCCGTTATCACCCAGCGAAGTGATGAATTTGGCGATGATGAGAATCATAATAAATGAAGGAATTGTGACTCCGAATGTCGAAACGATCGACCCGATCAGTCCCTTCTTTTTGTATCCGACATAAGTCGCCATGTTTATAGCCACCACTCCCGGCAGACTCTGGCACACAGCAACGATGTCCATGAATTCCTCTTTGGTGAACCACTTCTTCTCATTGATCAGAGTGTTCTGCAAAAGCGGAAGCATGGCAATACCTCCCCCGATAGTGAAGGCGCCTAATTTAAAAAACACAATAAACAGTTCTAATAAAATGTTCATAACCAGATTATTATATCAGTTTTCTTCGTGTAATAGAAAGGGCACCGTGAAACGGTGCCCTGAATTTTGCGTAATCTGCTCAGTGACTAGTGAGCATTCAGCGTCTCCTCGGAAAGTCTGTGGAAGAAGTATCTTCCGTCACCTTCAAGATCAACGAGCGCCTTTGCCTTGGCAATAGCGTCTTCGATAGTCATGAGTTCGTGTGCATCCTCGCGGCGGAGCTTGTACTCTACCTTGCCTTCTGCAGCGAACTTGCCGACTGTGATCCTGATTGGGATTCCGATGAGGTCTGCGTCGTTGAACTTGACTCCCGGTCTCTCGTCACGGTCGTCTACCATTACTTCAACGCCGAGTGCCTCGAGCTTCTTTTCGATATCGTAAGCGACCTGCAGCTGAGTCTCGTCTTTCGACTTAACTACTGTTACGATGACATGATAAGGAGCAACAGACAGAGGCCAGATGATTCCCTTGTCATCATGATGCTGTTCTACTATAGCCTGCATGGATCTTGTGATACCTACGCCGTAGCATCCCATCCAGTACGGATGATCTTCGCCCTTCTCGTCCTTGAATGTAGTATTCATACTCTCGGAGTACTTGAGTCCCAGCTTGAAGATCTGGCCGACCTCGATACCGCGTCTGAACTTGACCGGCTTTCCGCAGTGCGGGCAGCGGTCGCCTTCCTGGAGTGTCTTGATATCCGTAACGATATCTCCTGTATAGTCTCTGCCATAGCAAACGCCGACCAGGTGGTGGTCCTCTTCGTTAGCGCCTGCGCACATGTTGACTGTGCCTACGAGCTCTGTATCTACTACTACGATGCAGTTCTTGAGTCCCATAGGACCTGTGAATCCTGCAACGGATCCTGTGATAGGGCCTGTAACATCCTCATCCGCAAACTCGATGTAGTGCTCAGGTACGTTGAGTGCATTGACGAGCTTGATCATGTTGAGCTGTCTGTCACCTCTGATGAAGGCTACAACGTTGTCCTTTGGCTGAAGGTCTGTGTCGTATGTTGTGAACATGAGAGCCTTGACGGACTTCTCTACAGGCAGCTTCATATAGTTGCATACGTCCTCGATGGTCTTTGTGCCAGGTGTGAACACCTTCTGTACCGGCTGCATTTCTTCTACAGGCGGCTCATCGTCTACACACTCTGCTCTCTCGACTGTAGCAGCCATTCCGCAGTTGTCGCAGTAGAGGATGTCAGACTCACCCCAGTCAGAGAGAGCCGAGAACTCGTGGGACTTGCTTCCGCCGATAGGACCGTTGTCAGCCTCTACGATTCTATAGTCAAGATCCATACGTGTGAAAATCTTCTCGTATGCATGATACTGTCTCATGTAAGCAACGTTCAGATCTTCTTCTGTAGCGTCGAATGTATACGCATCCTTCATGATGAACTCTCTTGTTCTCAGAAGTCCGTATCTCGGACGCGACTCGTCTCTGTATTTAAACTGGATATGATAAAGAGAGAATGGCAGTTCCTTGTAGGACGACCACTCCTTGCGGACGAAGTCTGTGAAGATTTCCTCGCAGGTAGGGTTGAGGATGAAGTCGTTGCCGTTACGGTCCTGGATCCTCCAGAGTTCAGGTCCGTATGCATACCATCTGCCCGTCTCTTTCCAGAGCTCAGCAGGATTGATGTGCGGCATGTAGATCTCCTGGCAGTCGACGTAGTCCATCTCTTCGCGGACGATCTGCTCTACCTTTCTTACTGTTCTCCAGCCCAGCTTCGGGAACATGTAGACTCCCGCAGCTTCCTGCTTTATCATGTTGGCTCTTACGAGCAGCTTATGGCTCTCAAGTACTGCATCGGATGGTGCTTCTCTGAGCGTCTTAAGATGGTTCTTGGATAATCTCATTGTTTAAAAACTCCCTTCTATCGCGGCAGTGGCCATGGCTGCCATGCCCTCTCCCCTGCCTGTGAACCCGAGTCCCTCCTCCGTGGTGGCCTTTACGTTAACGGCCGTTTCAGGGATCCCGAGTGTACTCGCTATGTTATGCTTCATTTGTTCCATATAAGGCGCCAGCTTCGGAGCCTGGGCGATGATCGCAACATCCACGTTCACGATCCTCACATTGCCCAGCATGCCTTTTACCTCGGCAAGCAGCTTCATCGAATCCGCACCTTTATATTTTTCATCGGTATCAGGAAAATGTCTTCCTATATCTCCGAGTCCTGCTGCCCCGAGCAGCGCGTCCATCAGTGCGTGTACTGCAACGTCCGCATCTGAATGACCGTCCAGCCCGAGCTTGCTGGGGATCGGGGTCCCGCAGAGTATAAGGGGTCTCCCCGGGACAAGTCTGTGTACATCGTATCCTATACCTGTTCTGCAAGTCATCTGGATATCCTCTCTGGTGGTTATCTTGTAGTTGGCAGTCGCGCCTTCTACAAGCGCCACATTGATACCTGCGTATTCCGCGACCATGGCATCATCAGTGGCAGAGTAACCATCACGCACCGCGCGCTCATGCGCCCTCAGAATGTCAGCAAGGCGGAACGTCT
>JBGUKU010000080.1:0-3136 GCA_045114615.1 Anaerovoracaceae bacterium | reverse complement strand
ACATATTCTATAGTTAAACGGGAGAACGCTAAGGCTGCCCAACTTGCTTAATCGAATGCAGAACAATGAAGGCTGGCTAACAAATTTGTCGCCGGGCGTGGTGTCCCAATTCAAAATTCCGTTAGCGAATCACCTTCATCATAAAGAAAAGCGAAGGCTGTTCAAAACCCTCGCTTATATATTAAGAATTCAAATTTGTCGGGATATCGCTAAATCGCAATTTGTCGGGCAGTTTGCTATATAAAAGACCGCGAAGAATTCCAGTCTGTAGAGGACATTGATATGGATAAGGAAGAACAATGAGATTATTTCTGACGAGTAGCCCTATAGGAACATACAGAAGTGAAGAACCGCTGACTTACAGCGGCTTCAACCCTGCTAACGGGATGGTGGATGCACTGAAACAGTACTGGAAGGACGATGCCAGGTGCCTTCTTATTTCTGCATTTCCTGATGAATACGAATTCAATGACAGAATGAGGGCATACATTCTATGCAATCACAGACGGCAGATATCTTCTTCAGACGGAGGACTTCGCTGAGATCCGCGGAGAAGCATATATGATCCATGATGGCAGGATCGAACAGATATGCAGTGATGGATCTGTTTTCAGACTATGAAAAAGGAGACTTCTTCTCTTGCCAGAAGAGCTTTTCGAGAGAGGCTATACGATATACGACTGAAGCAAAAGCTTCATTAATGAAAGGAAACAGGATGAAAGCAGCACTATATCAGGGACAGGGACAGATAGAACTTACGACATTGCCGGATCCTGAATGCACACCGGAAGGCGCGATACTCCAGAATGTATATGCCAGCATCTGCGGTACTGATGTTGCAGTATATAAGCACGGTACCGGACTGGGACACAAGATAACAATAGGAGGCGAATTCGGTCATGAGGTATTCAGCCGCATCAAAGAAACGGGCAGCAAAGTAACAGGCTTTAAGCCCGGAGACAGAGTTTATCCTTATCCGAGAGCGGTTACCGGAGACCCGCGAAGAGCCGGGACTATTGGCGGATTTTCTGAATATATCAATGCTCCTGTTGCGCGTGAAGGTGTAGAGGTATATAAGGTGAGCGATATAATCACGGATCGTGAGGCAGCGCTAATAGAACCTTTTACAGTGGGATGCAGAGCGGCAAGAAGATCTGTACCTAAGCAGGGAGAAAATGCAATAGTTTTCGGCGCAGGAACAATAGGAATAGCTGCAGCCATTGCCCTTAAATATTTCGGCTGCGAGAAGGTGATGATATGCGACCTCTCCGATCTCAGGCTGTCCATCGCTGAGAAGCTGGGATTTGCAGTATGCAATAACGGAAAAGAGGATCTTGCTTCTTCGGCTGAGAATTATTTCGGGACTTCATTTGGCTACAAGGGTCGTACTGCTGATGTGGACATAATGATAGATGCCGCAGGTGCAGATCCGATAATAGATTACTACCTGGAGCATGGTAAGGTCGATTCACGCATGGTCATGGTAGCAGTCGGAACCAATGTCAGGCCTGTGGATGTACTCGGAATGACATTCGGCCAGCTGGCACTGATCGGAAGCGGCGGATATACACCTGACGATGTAAGAGATGTGATGTCCATCATGGAAAGCAGGGAATGGGATATAGAGAGTCTTATAACTCACGAATATCCATGGGAACAGCTTGAAGAAGCCATACAGATGGCGGGCAGAACAGATGAGGCACTGAATGTGCTTATCAGATACTGATGCATAACAACGCATGCAGATATATATAAGCTTTAATGATTAGATTTGAAGAAATAACAAACAAAAATATATGGAAGTTATGTGCGCTCGAGCCATTTGAAGAGCAAAAGAATTTCGTTGCAGAAAACATACAGAGTCTTGCAGAAGCATATGCTACGAGAAATGAGGGTAATAATGCCTTACCTTTGGCTGTATACAATGACGACGTGCTTATTGGATTTATTATGATTGGCAAAGGTACCGTGGGTAATGAAGATGAGAGCGATCTTATCAAGGAGAACTACTGCCTTTGGCGCTTTATGATCGATAAGCAGTTTCAGAACCAAGGCCTGGGAAAGCAGACCCTTGATGCTGCAATAGCTTTGATCCACACGTTCCCTTTTGGTGAGTCAGAAAAAGTATGGCTGTCCTATGAGCCTGAAAACACCCGTGCAAGGGATATATACGGCAAGTATGGTTTTGTGGAGAACGGAGAAATGTGTGGCAATGAAATAGTGGCCGTGTACGAATTGTTTGACGAGGATTGCGATGATTAGATGCTGTGATTTACAGGAGATAAAGGATTGGGCGAATCGGAACTTTATAAAGAACTGGGAATGCTGACCCGAAACAGGGTTGAATGGGAGGAAAGCATCCCAAACGTTGCTGCGCTCCTTTCACATGAGTCATCAAAAATACAGGCAAAAGCTCTATGGCTGCTGGGAGAGATGGGGTTTGCATATCCTGCTTCGGTTCATGACTATGTCTCTTTGATAGCACCTTTCATTGATAGTGATATCCCGCTGCTGCGTGAACGGGCTGTAAACGCGCTCGGCAGGATTGGTCGCGGAAGCTATCCTTTGATTGAGCCATATTGGGCAGATTTGTTCCGCTTTGCAAATGATGAAGATGCAAAAGTCAGACTGAGTTTTATATGGGCATCAGAAAATATTGCCACTAATACTCCTGATATCTATAAGAGCTATATGTCTGTGTTTGAGGCTTTGTTGCATGACGAAGATGATAAGGTAAGAATGGAAGCGCCGGAAATATTTCGTGTTCTGGGCAAGCGCAGACCGGAACTCGTAATGCCGTATGTCAAGAAGCTAAGGCATATATCTGAAACAGACAGCAACCGTGTTGTCAGGATACATTGTATGGGTGCGATAAAGGCGGCTCAGATACATTCAAGACTTGCAGTCCCAATTGAAATGGAACTTGATAAAGCTGATTATACTGTAGAGCATGATTCAAGGCGAATGACTCATGACGAGATCTTTAATGGAATTAGGGAGAAACTGAATGCCAAATAGCATGATCTAATCACGTGGTTGGATGAGTGGTTGGATGGAAAGCGATGGCGTGCTGTCCTCCTTTCATTTCAACGTGTTCAGCGATAGCTTGAGAATTCGATCCCCCTACGCTCCACCA
>JBGUKU010000079.1:0-5273 GCA_045114615.1 Anaerovoracaceae bacterium | reverse complement strand
ATCGCGTGACCAATTTTTGCGCGGTGTTTCAAGCGGGCATTTGAGTTGTTCTCATCAGCCCGTTTTTTGTGTATACTTTATTTTGTTTAGGTGAAACGCTGTCGTTAAAAGACTTGGATCCGGCCTCTCTGGCCGCATATCTGATGAACTGAATGAAAAGGTGGAACCGGGTGATCCTGAGAAAAGAATATAAAGAACATGAGTATCTGATAAATACATACGGCTCCTTTGCAGAAGCAAGAAACGATAAGAATCACGTGGATGAAAGACGTTATTCCAGTACTCTTAAGCTGACTGCGAGAGGGACTCTGGTCATGGGCATCTGGAGCCTCATAAAGTGCTTTATGGGAATGCTGGGTGAGATGGGAAGTGAGCTTATAAGCGATGAAGTCCCGCTTTTAATAGCCATCTTCGGAAGTGTATTGGTATTTTCATTTTTTTTCATTATTGGAATCTCATTCAGATATCTGGTGTGGAGAGGTGCCTGCAGGGAGGCAGCGAGCGGGAAGAGTAAAAACGGATACATAGTATGCGCAATTATACTTTTAGCATACGGCGTGTATGCCGTCTCATATTTCATATATAAGGCAGTCAGGAAAGACGTGGACGTACAGGATGTCCTTAAACTCATTTTTGATGTTACCTCGTTTGTTATTCTGTGTGAATTGATTGCTTCCGCATTCGGATTAAGGAAAGTCAGGAAAGAGATATCAGCGCGGGAAACAGGAGGCAGCCTCTGATGCAAATGGATTTTCACTATTACGCTACATATGCGGCAGCATATCTGGCCGGATACAGCCATGAGGAAAGCATGGTCATCTGTTATAGTGCGCAGTTTGTAGATGAGTGCAGCAAGACATATCTCAAGAGCATAAAAGGACCGCTTTCAGCCGCCACAACACAGCTTCAGGAGGAAATGGCAGATGCCAGGACGGATCTGCCCGGTGTTCAGGATATTACGAGAATTTGGGCCTCTTTTCATTTTCTTCCCCGTGATCTTTACAGAAACCCCAAACGACGCTGTTCGCGCGCTTACAGAAGGAAATACCGCCTTATATGCGGCCCCAACGGGGAACTTGCAGCTGAAACTGTCAGGCTTGCAAGAGGAAAAGGACTTGAGGCTGCCGGAATTGCCATGCACGTTATTGCAGACACATGGGCGCATCAGTACTTCGCGGGAACTCCTTCCGTTGTAATAAACAATGTAAACGAATATTTCTATGAGATTATCTGCAGGGATGGCAAGAAAGAGGAACATAGAATCAGGTTTAATCATAACCCTGCTACTGTGGATAACATTGAGAAGATGGAATATACCTGTACAGTATTCCAGAGCAGCGAAAACTCCGTAATGAATCTCGGTCACGGACGAGCAGGGCATTTTCCTGACTACAGCTTTGCGAGATACAGATACATGCCGGCATGGGCGGATTTCAATGAAGTGGTCAAGGACAATCCGGAGGATTACATTCTGGCATTCACACAGATGATGTATGCTCTTAATTATCTTAAGGGAGATATTGAGGAGTTTGATGTAGAAAAATATGATATGGATTCCATAGGTCCATACAGGGATGAAATCTTCGGAATCCTTTGCAGAAGACAAACGGATGCCTGCGCTGAATGGAAGGCCTTCGGAGAGAAGCTCTCGGGATATCAGGTCGAGGATTTTGATATCAATAAATATAAGGATGAATACCTGACCGCGGATGAGGACAGCAAAAACAAAACGGTTCTCGGCAGATTTATACTGGCTGCCATGTCTCAGAAGAGCATGGTGACTAACAGAATATATAAGTCCGGTAACAGGGCGGCCGGTTATTCGATCGACATCGGTGAGAAGGGATTCAGAGGCATAAAGGATTATGCAAGACTTCTGCAGGAAAAGGAGGGCGACCGATGAGTAAACTCCAGAGATTCAATTCCTTCATCGGAGGCCTCCTTACAGTATTCTTCGGGTTTGCCCTATATATGGCTCCGTTTATGGGTGTTGACATGATTTCATTTGTCATGACTGCCGCGCTTCTTCTCATGGGGATCAGAAACCTGCACTTCTATTTCACGATGTCGAGACACATGGTGGGAGGAAAGTACTCGCTGTTTTCCGGAATAATACTGACAGATCTCGGTGTATGCGCACTTATGATCAAGAGCTTTCCTCCGATATATATTATGATATATCTGCTTTTGATCCATTCTTTCTATGGTGCAACAGATATCATGGTGGCTTTGCGGGCAATGGGACTTAAAAGCAAATCATGGAGGATAAAGCTCTTTACCGGTATCGGGAATCTGACCCTTGGTGTACTGGCAATAATCTTCGGATTTACCGGAGAGGACATATTCAGAGTTATATACATTTATGCTCTCGGTGTTGTTTACACGGGAATAATGCGCATGGCAAATGCTTTCAGGAGGACGGCGGTTCCGTACATACAGTAATGAAAAGAAAAGTGATTCTGGCTTCGGCATCTCCGAGGCGGCTTGAAATAATGAATAAGCATGGGGTGGATCCTCTTGTTATGCCTACTGATGCGGATGAGACCATTACGGGCGATCCTTCCATGACAGAAGTCGTGGAAGATCTGTCGCGCCGAAAGGCTCTGGCCTGCTACAACAGTATAAAAGAAGACAACAGATATGCAGGATATATGATCGTCGCGGCTGACACAATAGTTTATAAGGACGGAATACTGGGTAAACCTGAAGATGCAGAGGATGCGAGACGCATGCTGAAGTTATACAGAGGTACATTCCACTACGTAGTAACAGGAATCACCCTTATAGATACAGACAGCGGCAGTGAAGAGGTACTGAGCGATGTTACCAGGGTATGGTGCAAAGACTATACAGATGAAGATATCGAGGATTATATATCAAGGGCGGAACCATACGATAAAGCAGGCGCATATGCTATTCAGGGGTATTTCGGCAGATACATAGACCACATAGAAGGTGACTATGAGAATGTTGTGGGACTTCCGTATTACAGGATCGAAAAAATACTTGAAAACTGTTGACAATACTGTAAACGATGCATATAATATTCGAGGTCAAAGCAGAAGTTATCCGCTTCTCGCCTTACAGACTAGCGTTGGTAGGGCCACATAAGATTAAGAAATGTCTTATTTTGCGGATGCTTGTGCGTCCGCAAATTTTAGTTTACGGACATAAACAGATTCAGGTGCTCTATTTGGAAAGGGAGGAACAGAACCATTAGCGCCAGAGATAATAAAAAGAATCAGACCCAGATCAATGATGAAATCAGGGCTGATGTAGTACGTCTCATTGACGAAGAAGGAGTGATGCGCGGTATCGTAAGTATTGATGAAGCGCTTTCGCTCGCAGAAGAAGCAGATCTCGATCTGGTAAACATCTCGCCTAATGCGGATCCGCCGGTATGCAAGATCCTTGACTACGGCAAGTACCGCTACGAGCAGCAGAAAAAGGAGAAAAACGCCAAGAAGAACCAGCATGTGACTGAGATCAAGGAGATCAGACTCAGTGCTTCGATCGAGGATCATGACGTAGAAGTCAAGGCGAAAGCAGCATCCAAGTTTCTGCAGGACGGCGATAAGGTAAAAGTATCGCTGAGATTCCGCGGAAGAGAACGCGATTACACACAGCTCGGTTTTGACGCAATGAAGAAGTTTGCAGATATGGTAGCAGACTACGGCGTGATCGAGAAGGAACCTAAAATGGAAGGCCGCAGGATGAATATGTTCCTTGCACCTAAAAAAGACAAAAAATAAGATTTACATACAGGAGGATGACCCAAATGGCTAAGAACAAAATGAAGTCACACAGAGGCGCTATGAAGCGTCTGCACGTTACAGGCTCCGGCAAGGTCAAGAGAAACAAGGCTTACAAGAGCCACATTCTCACAAAGAAGACCGCAAAGAGAAAAAGAGGCCTTCGTAAGGCAACTACTCTTACAAGTGCAGATCTGAAGCGTATGCTGAGATCTATGGCTAAATAATCGGGGAGGTGTAACAAATGGCAAGAGTAAAGAAAGGCGTAAACGCTCACAAGAGACATAAAAAGATCCTGAAGCAGGCTAAGGGATTCTACGGAAGAAGAAAGAACACATTCAGAGCCGCCAACCCGGCAGTTATGAGAAGCCTGAGATCGGCATATGTTGGCCGCAAGAATAAGAAGAGAGAGTACAGAAGACTCTGGATCGCAAGAATCAACGCAGCTTCCAGAGCAAACGGCCTCAGCTACAGCAAGCTGATGAACGGACTTAAGAAGGCAGGCATCGAGATCAACCGCAAGATGCTCTCCGAGATGGCTATCTTTGACGCAGCCGGATTCGCTGAACTCTGCGAGACAGCTAAGAAATATAACTAATGGGTTATTTTGTCAGCCATTTAGGAATAATCTTTATAGCTGCGGCCTTTGTGGCAGTCTGCGCGGTAGGCTGGTGGTATCTGACTGAAAGGAATGCAATGCTCATAAGACAGAGGGCAGAAGCGAGACGCAAAGCTGCTGAAGCAGATGTACAGCATAAAGAAACTGAATCAGATAAAAACGATTAACAGAAAAGCTCCGGCTTTGCAGCCGGAGCTTTTCTGTTGCGAAAATATCTAACTAAGAAAGAACAATCAAAAGAAAAAGGTAAATCATCGAATCTCTTCGACAAATACATTGTAGCAATATATTGTGAAGAGAATATCAAACAAATGTGAAGCATTTTTCACATAATTTTAGTGAATATCGGCGAGAGCATGTCTGCCGATATATCCGGACTCAATACATATATTGCTCAATTTCTGTTAAGGAGAGTGCATTACCACTACATATTGTGATAACATCGGGTTGCATATGGAAAAGGGACTCGTTTTTGGAGTCCGCAACAATGGAGGAGATCGATATGAAATGCCCATACTGCAATTTTGAAGACACAAAGGTAGTCGATTCGAGACCTGTTGAAGACGGACTTGCTACAAGAAGAAGACGTGAGTGCACAAAATGTCATAAGAGATTCACCACGTTCGAGAAGATCGAAAATTCCCTGCTTGTAGTAGTCAAAAAAGATGGCACGCGTGAGAGCTTCGACAAAAACAAGATAGTCAACGGCATAATGAAAGCATGCCAGAAGACTAAGGTCACTTATGAGGATGTTCAGAGAATAGCTGACAATATCGAGCGCGGACTCTCGAACACCATGGAGAAGGAGATCCAGTCTACAAACATCGGTCTTCTTATCATGGAAGAGCTTAAAGCTATTGATCAGGTCGCTTATGTAAGATTCGCATCAGTATACAGGGAAT
>JBGUKU010000078.1:0-8615 GCA_045114615.1 Anaerovoracaceae bacterium | reverse complement strand
AAGTCCGTACAATGCACCGCATTCTCTCGATGCGATCGCCGCCTTTCCCCCGCTGTCTGATTCAGCCACCAGCTTTGCCGCTGCCGCCGTGTTTGAACATATGATGCGTTCCGCCCCGGGATAACGGTCCAGGTACTTTTCACATTGTGCCAGTGCCTGTTCATGGGAGTATACCTCGCTGATATCTTCTCTGCGCGTCCCGCTTTTGACTAGCATGCTGTGGTCTATTTTGACCCTCACGCTTCGCACGATATAAAATTTATGCTCTTTCATCAAATCGTAAATCTGATTGACCGATCCGGCGGTGCTGTTTTCTATCGGCAGGATTCCATATCTGCAAAGGCCTTTTTCGATTGCACTGAAGACCCCTTCGAAATTCTTAAAAAACAGTATGCTGGGGTTTCTGAAGATCCTGTTTGCAGCCTCCTGGGAATAGGACCCCTCTGTTCCTTGACACGCAACATTTGAACCATCCTCAAGAAGCCTGGGTGAGTGCTCGATTGCTTCTTCAATGTGCATTCTGATATTTTCCATTTGATCCTCCTGTTAAAAACGAAAAAACATGGTGTCTGCCGGGCAAACACCATGTTATCAACCTTTGTTATCTATCTAACCCAGATCACCAACAATCGTTTACCTCAGCACAAATCACCAGCGCTATAATAAAAGCCCTGGAACGTAAAGCCGAAGTATGCTGTTGTCAGTTCTCTTCTGATCATTTTCTTCTCCTCAAATAACTGTAACCATTTTATACCTTACTGTGTAAAAGTCAAGTTGTATTTCCATCAAAAAACTCTAAACTCTGTATTTCGCAGAAGTTCGGGTAATGAACTTATGGTGGAGATGATGGGAACTCGTAATCAACGAGTACAGGGAAAGCATGTTGGCTGCATAGAAAAATCCCAGCGATTTCTCGCTGGGACAAAAATCTAACTTTTAGGGGGCATCTTATCTTTATATTTACGAATTCCCTGTGTCAGTTTTTTCAGTTCTGCATGTATACTTTAAGAATCTTTGGAGCGCCTTAAAAGTAAGGACGCCAATTATTGTTTATGTTCTAAAGGCCTTGCTATGGGTCGCTTTATCCGAGTCTTATCACATAATCTATCAGTGTAATTCCCTTATCTGGTCTTCACTGTTTTGGCCTTGCTCCAAGACGAGTAGTACTTTTTACCCTTCGCTGTTTTGAATGTCCTGATCCTAACATAGTATTTCTTCTTAGCTTTGAGCTTTGTGACCTTTTGGGATATCGTCTTATTCTTTTTTACTATGACTTTTTTTGCGTTCTTAAAGTTGCTCTTGAGACTGTACTGAACCTCATATCCTGTTGTCTGAGCAGCCTGCTTTTTCCACTTTACAGTAAACCCTTTCTTTGCAGCTGTAAGTTTTCCAAGTGTCGTTCCCTTTGGAAGGACAGTGTATTTAAAGTTTCCTGTTCCTGCAAAGTTCCCCTTGAAAGATATTTTGGCGGTGTACGTGCCAACATTCTTACTCGCAGAAGGATATGTGACCTTATAGTCGCTTACGGATGCCTTGGCAGGTTTGCTTATATTTACAACAAACTTGGGCCGGATATTCTTTCCATTGTAAGTGTACTTTGAAGCACTGAGTCGGACTTTTTTTCCTTCAGTAATGTCTGCGGACAGATCATACGGCACAATCGTGAATTCTGTTTTAACAGTGCCGCAGTAATCCCCCTTACCTTTTATGACTGCTGTTGCAGTACCAACTTCAGTATTGTCCTTATACGTGACCGTATAGTCAACATTCATGCGTAAAGCATTCAGATCCCCTTTTGGCTGCAGTTTGGAATCATATGGACAGACTTCATTGCCTCCTTTCCATGCAGCAGTTTTAACGAGTTCAAAGACAATCTCTGAGATGTTGGATTTTCCGGCCTGCATGTCCGCAATAGCCTGTTCTGCCGCCGCAGCGCGTTCTTCCGCTTCGGTCGCTCTCTCTTCAGCTGCAGCGAGAGCAGTCTGAGCATCTGTCAGTGCCTGCTGCGCAGTTTCAGCATCACGCTGTGCCTGTGAAAGGTTCTCTTGTGCTTGCGCTAGTTCTGCTTCAGTCGCTTCGCTTGATGCCTGCAGAGCAGCGAGTTCTTCCTCTGCCTGTTCGAGAGCCGCCTGCGCTTCATCGGCCGCTGCCAGAGCATTAGTTGCTTCCGTCTGTGCGGCAGTTAATGCCTGCTCTGTCTCCGCAAGCCTCTGCTCTGCTTCCTCCTTCGCCCTGATTGCTTCCTCAAGTTGATTCTCAATAGACTCTATAATCTCGAAGTTCGCATCCTTTGTTCCTCTGAAGTTACCGATTCCCTTGACAGTTACTGTGGCAGTTCCTACCTCAGTATTATTCGAGTATTCGACTTCATAATCTGTATTCTTGGCGAGTTCATTGCCATTATAGGTCAGCGCGACATCAGGCTCGATCGCACTACCAGTCTTGATCTGGGCTTCGATTGAACTCAAATCTGCGTTCGCTATGTTGGCCTGCGTGATAGTGAATTCCTTCTCGACCGTACCAGCATAGTCTCCGAAACCTGTTATGATCGCCTTGGCCGTTCCGACATCAACATTGTTCTCGTAAACGACAGTGTAATCGTCGCCCTCTTTGAGCCCGTCGATGCTGACCGCCGGTTCTATAGCGCTTCCCTCGTATTCATAACTGTATCTGGCGAGTCTGACGTCGAGTGTGTCGAGACCAATGCAGGCTTCTGAATCGATTGTGACCTTAGCACCTGTCAGATCAACAGTGTCACCCATCTCATCCAGCGTATTAGCTTCTCCGTAGTAAAGCGTAATCGGGTATGTTCCTTCTTCTGCTTCTTCATCGACATGGAAAGTCATGCTGAGAAGTTTTCCTGTCTGCGTCATCGTATCTTCCGATACCCAGGACGCAGTCCAGCCTTCATCCGTCTCCCCGGTATACTGCGTGCCGCTTCCTGCGATTTCTCCGCTTACGACCACCGGCTCATCGTATTCATTGAGGTCCGGTACAAAGATATCCTTATCTGCTACGAACATCAGCGAGTACGCGTTCAGGCCTGGATTCTCTGTCAGTTCCACAGTTACGGTTACATCATTTCCTGCTTTGGCCTTTACGTCATATGTGCCGATCGCACCCCATCCGTTTTCTGCTTCACCATCCGGTTCATCTTCAGTATACGGAGCATAGGTCGCTGTTATCACATTACTGATATTTGCGTTATCAGCAGATGAAACTGCATAAATCTCGCGTTCACCCTCAAATGTCAGCGGCTCGGTATATTCCTTCACTCTCTCAGATATCCCAGCCTGTGCTCTTGCGATTTCCTCTTCAGTCAGAGCGGATTCATCGGTAGAATAGTAGATCTTCAGATTCTGGAGATCTTCCTCATCATCGACCTGAAGGATAACCTTTCTTTCACTGCTCTCTTCATCAACGATACTGATTGCAGAAGGATCCGGAGCATAGTTGTTGTAGAGTATGAGCGGCTGCACCTCCATATCGCTGTCGACATTCCACCAACTGTTTTCCTGACTCCAACCCGCGAATTCTCCGCTCTCGTCCGACCATGTGTATGCCGGCGGTTCTGCCGCTTCTCCATATTTAACAGACTGTGTATCCACAACTGAACCATCAACTCCAATGAAAGTCACAGTGTATTCCTGCTGGGTGTATTCTGCTTCAATCACAGTAGTTCCCGCGATCGTGTATTCCGCACCGGCATCCAGAATGTCTCCTTCCGGAGTTTTCCATCCTGCAAATGTATATCCGTTTGTTTCTTCCGGTACGCCCGGGAGTTCAATGACATCTCCAGTGTTTGCCGTGAAAATATCTATATCATTTCTTACCCAGTCAATAATGGCTACCGCATTTGGAACAGCTATATACTTGGCTGTGACCTTAACGTCCTTGATGATGTTAGTAGTCCTTCCTTCCCAGCCAACGAAGTAATAACCTTCTTTTTCCGGAGCTTCCACGAGACTCAGATCAGCGTCGCCATGTCTCTTGACTGACTGCCTTGAGCCTTCGATCTCTGTGAATACAGGGATACCATTATTATCTTTCTCTTCGCAGCCAAATATGACGTCATAGGAAGGTATGCTTTCGTCATCTACATCCACCACCGCAATATTGATGATCCCGCTCATTCCCTCAATGCTGAGTGCAACTATGAAATTGCCTGTGTCAAGGGTCGGCTCATCCTTCGGTATGAATGTAATGTCGTAAGTATTCCCAGCGCCGATTACTGTGTTTCCAAGATACTCCAGCTGATACTTGTTAGGATCAGTGTTATTCGATCTGTAGACCATGACAGATGCTTTTCTGTCCTCAAGATTCATCTCAATCTCGTTGTTATCAGCGTCCGTAATCGTACCTGTAAGATGTCTGGTCACCTTCCCCTCAGGGTCGATATCTACAGGGGATGCAGTCGCAGGAATCGCGTCTCTGTAACGGTACACGGTACCCTTTTCTCTGACATCTACGGTATCGGATTCAGTGATGTTATCCGGAGCATCCTGCCAGTCTCCCCACTTTTCGAACTTGTTGCGCATCCTTACAGTCGTCGCTCTGTAAAGTGTTCTGGTTCCTCTATCCCACAGTTTGATATGGTTATCCGAGGATTTCGTTGTGAACGTATTCACGCGCGCTTGCTCTTCACCCGTGTTGTTGTTATACAGATCGATTCTGTAAATCGTTCCGAGATTACCTGGGTTAGAAGTGCTGATCGTCTTCGGTAATGTATATGAATCATTTGAATTCTTTGTGTATCCGGACGCGGCAAGTGATTTGCTGCTGTATACCTTCAGCATCGTGTATGCCTTGCCTCCATTCGGGCATGAAGCGCCGTTCGTCTTGGAATACCAGTTCATGTGCGGACACAGATTCGCATATGACCAATAGGACACGATCGAGTTGTATGACAGAGTATCTGTATATTCGTCATAAACCTTGGTCGTCTTTACCGGTTCTGATACAGCATAATCGCCCACCTTGGTATATGGAGATGTCTGCCATTTTCCTGTGGTGAAGTTATAATACTCCGCTCCGACCTTAGTATATCCGGAAAGACTCTCTGCACTGCTGTAGACCACCTCTTTTTGCCTGTACTCGTATGTGGTCTTACTCTCGATCTGTCTCGTATCGGATTCTTCAGGTTTTTCCGCGCTGTAATCCGACCAACTGTCATCATCCCAGTCATAAGAGAGGTTGATGACTGCAGACTTGCTTTCTGCGTAGAGGCCTCCTGTATTCATATCCGGAGTGCACTCAAGCACGGAAACTTCTGTCTTGCTTGCGCCGGACTTCATCGGAAGTTTCATGCCCACCTGCCTTGAGACTGCGCTTTGTCCGTCTTCTTCGCTGAGGTATACGATTTTGCGGTCCGCATATACAGTCTTTTCAGCTCCGGTCGTCGCATCTTCAGCTTTGAGAGCGACTACCATGTAGAAGCTGAGGTCTTCTGAATTATTTGCCGTGATATCCACTTTGACATTAACGTAGTTACCGTCAGATGTCTGGTCGGCGGTCACATTGTCGATTATTACCGGCAGATCATCATTCTCCCATGCAGCTACAGCATGTACTTCCATGTCGGAATCTACATGCTCTATGTCAGCCTTGCTCTCTCCATTTGTAGTCTTTGTCACTTGCCAGCCAATCAGTCTGCTTCCGCTGGAGACAGTCGGTCTGATTCCTGCTTCGCTTATTGCGTCAAGAAGAGATTCACCGTGTGAAACGGAGATGCTTCCCAGAGAACTGCCTGTAGTGTCGATCAACTTGACTATGTAATCCTTCTTTGCGTAGACCGCTGTATATGTGACATCTTCATACACCACTGTCCTGAGATATCCATTCGTTGATGTCGACGTTCCATTGTCCCATCCCTGGAAAACATATCCTTCTTTTACCGGTGCTGTAACAGCTGTTGGAGTCTTGCCGTAATCCACTTTCTGCTGATTAAGTATCGCTCCGGTGATCTCCGTATCGCCTTCGGTTCTGGCCGCATCACGGAAGGTGACCTTCAGCGGATCCACCGCTATCACAGTAAGCGGCTTACTATCATCACTTGTACCGATCTCATTGCTTGCATATACGGTCACATAGTATTCTCCAGCAGTCGGGATAGTAATGCTTGCACAACTTTTATCGGTCTCTGTGGTTTTTACCACTTTATCTTCTGAGTTATACAGTCTCACTGTATAAGATGATGCTTTTGCGTCTTTAGACCAGAACAGAGATAACTGCTGTTTGGTGCCGATTTTATTTTTGATGAGATTACTTGCTTCGATCACCGGCACATCAGGCGTTATCAACTCCGGCATATACTCCTTAGTCTCGCTTCGGACATACCCCTTACCTTCCGCGTAGGCAATGAGTTTCTTCCCGCCGTCTACGCTAACAGTGACCGGATTACTCTTCGCGCTGGTATATGTCCCGTCATCCCCGATTTTATATGAGATGCTTGCGCCTTTTGCCGCGTTGATCGTTACTGTTGCCGTACCATCATTCTTCTGTGAAATATTGAATTTAGGCGCAGCAAGCTGCTTTATTGTGAGTTTCTTCTTGGCTACACCGCTCTTCTTTCCGTTGAGTACAGTATATGCGCTGATAGTTCTGGTACCGGCAGTCGTCAGAGTTGCTGAATAGCCCGAGCTCTTCTTTTCAAAGTCCCTGCTGCCCCCAAGTCTTTCCCACAATTCTCCTGCCTGATTAGCGGTCCTGTTTTTTATTGTGACCTTATACCCGCCAACTACAGCTTTATAACTGATCAATGGCATATAGACATCGTTATTTACATAGTAAGCAGCTTCATATGTCGCCCTTTTCCCTGAAGCGTCTCTGGCAACTATCTTATAGTTGTGTGTTCCCGCACTGAGTTTTTTCAGTGTTGGCGCAAGCTTTTTATCAAGATCTGTATCTGCCGAGAAGTAGTAGGATTTCTTGACATCCGAAGTAACGAACGCGGCCTTCTCCACACTCATATTATCTATGTAGACCTTGATATCACGAATCACATATTTGGACGAGACTTCGCCCTTGAGCTTTCTCGACGACCCCTTCTTAAGATCCATGTTCCCGCCGCCAGTGATTGTAATATCGCTGTTTTGCGGATCAAGAGTCAAGGGGCCGATCTTAGAAGCCTGAACATATCCGATCGTATTTTTCCCTACACCATATTTGACTTTGTACCACTTAGTACTGCCTACGGTAACGCTTCCATATACGTAAATATATCTGCCATTGTCGAGTACGCTTTTGGTCACTTTATTGGCACTCGCGTTCGGGTACCAGAGGACATACGCATTATTTACATCCGTTTTTACCCTGTAAAGTTTGTTAAAGAACTTTGTCTTGTCTGTATCATTAACAGAATCATTTTCACGGTATTCCTCAACGCAATTATTACATAACCCCGTTTTAGTGTCCCAGTTATGAGATTTGCACGGGAAATCATAATTGTAACTAAACGACTCAGGATTGACTGCGTTAGTTGCTATCCAGTTGCCATTATCCAATTTTTTATAATTGATTTTTTCACCGTTAAAAACTCCGAAATGCAGGTGTGGCCCAGTTGAATTACCGGTACTCCCGACCTTTCCTATGTACTGCCCTTTTTTTATTGATGTTGCGTTTTTTCCTGCTTTTATTCTGGTTGGAATACTGCCTGCCTGCATATGCGCATACTCATATGTATAACCATCAGTTCCTCTGATAATAAGCCTTGTACCCCCTCCGCCGCAACAGTCAGGACAATTCGGATAAGTATTGTGTGAACACGTATCTTTCCTGATTACAGTACCCGCCTGTGCCGCATATATTTTTTTCCCGTTGATTTTGCCCTGACTGATGTCAATTCCCTGATGAAAATCGCTGTCATTATTATAGAAAAAATGGCGCTCAGGGTTTACTTCATGACCCGGCACCGGCCACTGCAACTTAGATGCTGCATTTACCTGATTGCTCACCGGGGCTAAGCATGGCATCATCGTAAACACCATCATAAATGACAACATAAAAGTTATCACTCTCCATGCCGATATTTTCAGCCTTTCAGGCCTTGACACCTGTTGATTACCTGTCTTCTTCATCCTTTAGTTCTCCTATGTTACGTTACCTTTGCAAGCTATTGGCACAAAAAATGTGACTTGTTCTATGATAAAAATATTATCAGATAGGGCTATTACTTTCAATAATAATGTCAACCCTCTCAAAGATCTCGAACATGAATGATCTCAACTGATCTGTCTTCTGGAACCGTTCCATCTTTTCGAACAACTTCCGCCACACTCCAGCAAGGTCTAGACCGCTGCTAGATTCACCACGATTACTCCTGCTGTACCATTTCTGTTCATGGACTATGGTTAAGATGACGGTAACGTGAGGGTTTCAATTCCCTCCGTCCTCCGATGAAATGAAAAAAGGCCAAACGGCCTATTTCATTTCATGGGTATAGTAAATAAGATTGACGAAGTTGTTGATATTGATAGATTATTGCTCAGCCTGTGCTCTTTCTTTATCAACACTCCACTTATCGTTCCAGATTGCATGTATCTCTGCTCTTTTTGCAGGGCGGAGAAGATACAGTCCCCAAATGCCGGCTATTACTTCAACTAATACCGCAGGTATCA
>JBGUKU010000077.1:0-2613 GCA_045114615.1 Anaerovoracaceae bacterium | reverse complement strand
AGGTCATCATGTGCTAATCAGGAAAAGTTAAACATCTGTTCCGAACGTATGTTTATTATAAGGCCTGTACGTCCCTGTTTCAACATGTATTTCAGTAATCCCATGACTGAGGGCAAAAAACGAGACACATCAAAATCTCCCCTTACGCACTCATAGGATATATGAGTCGGCCGATGTATTCTGCTCGCAAAAAACATGGTCATAACCAGGAAAAAACGCCTCTTTTCGCCCCGAGATCGTACATCTTATCACTGGGTATAGAGGCGTTATTGTTTTGCACGTTATTACTAAAATATCAATTATCTCAATGAAGATCGGAGGTGATACCAATGCCAAGAATGTCAAAGCGCGACAAGGAAGAATGGAACTACTTCCTGAATGATCGCGGGCGCATCACATATAACGAGCTGTGCCGTAAATGTGACCGCGACTGTAAGCAAAGCTTCAGAGCAGTGATAATACAATGCCCTGAATACAATTCCAAGCGAAGCAAGAAGAAACGGCAATGATGCCGGGAAAGGAGGCTTTATGCCTGAAAACAAACAAATTACCACTAATTTCAAAAGCGCAGAAGAACTCTTCTATAACCCTGTCGGCGGCTGCAAGCCTGACATGATAGTCGATGGTCTCATCCCAACAGGACTGACCATAATAGCAGGTGCTCCAAAGTCGTGTAAAAGCTGGCTGATGCTGAGGCTGGCATTATCTGTCAGCCTGGGTGAGCCGTTCCTCGGTCATGATGTCAAACAGTGCGGTGTTGCATACTACGCACTTGAAGACACAGATGCAAGGCTCAAATGCAGGATACTGGATATTGGTACTGTTCCACCGAAAGAAATGATATATGCCACATCACTGCTGGATCCATCCGGAGACTTCATCAGTGATCTGGAAAAGTGTCTGGACAGCAGCCCCGGAGTCAGGCTTGTGATCGTTGACACACTGCAGAAGATCCGGCACGGTGACCCAACATCGAATGCCAATCAATATGCTTGCGAGTATGAGGAACTTGCAAGGCTTAAGGAGATCGCTGATTATCGCAGGATTGCGATCGTGTTTGTCCACCATACACGCAAGAAGCACGATTCGAAAGATGGCAATAATGATGTGCTTGGTTCATCAGCAGTAACCGGAACAGCAGACATGATTCTCATTCTCCGCAAGAACCGCGGCGGCACTGCAGGTACTCTCAGTGTGAGTGGACGTGATGCACCAGATATTGAACTTGTGATGCAGTGGCAGCATCCCGAGTGGCAGGTCATCGAAGAGAAGTCAGAGGAAGACATCGCAAGAGAGAATGTCCCTGAGATCGTATATAAGGTAGTCGACTACCTGATGGCTGAGGGAGGATTCACAGGCACCATGTCAGCACTGCTCAAAGAGATCGGACTTCCTCATGTCAAGCCGCATGCTCTCAGCCGGGCGCTCTCGAAGTTCCATGATGAAGTGCTGCTCCCACTTGGGATCACCTATAGCAGTGTACGCGTGTCCAGCGAGCGCAACTATGTGTTCACGGTCGCAGATGATTCCTGCACTGGCTCAGAAAGTTTAACAGACGCATCTGTCAAATTGGACTCTGCTTATAGTGATGACGCTCATGACGCTTATGACGCTTCTCTGCTCTAGGAGCGAGATGCCGTCATTAGCGTCATTGCCGTCATATAGGCAGCATGCAAGTATTGCCACATTGTATCGCCATCTTTCAAAGAGGAACAACATCCGTGTATCGCCACGGGTGTTGCCACTATGGGCAGCCGGAGGTCTGTCCATAAGAGTAGCGAGCATAGGCTATGTATCGCCAGCCGGAGACTCCGCCCGTGATAATAGCCGCGGCACTGCCACATGTGGCAATACCGGGAGGGGCTCTGCCCCTGCAACCCCTATCAGTTATTACAAAAGAATCATGTATGAAAATAATTGTCTAAGGAAAGGAAAATTTATATGGAAAACAGACAGAGGAATCTCGGGATCAACATCAGAGTGACCCCGGAAGAAAAGAAAAAGATAGAACGTAACGCAAGAAAATGCAGACTGAATGTCTCAGAATACCTCAGGCAGATCGCTATGAAAGTCGTGCCTAAGGAACTTCCCGCAAAAGAAATTGAAGATAGTTTTCTCAGAATCAATGAAGTGATCAGGACTGTTAGCGACTTGAAGCGACAGTCACCGGATCCCGTCACCCAGAAATTCTGTGATGAGATCTATGCAGATCTGCTCAGGATCATGGTCGAGACACTGCAGCTTATGCGGCATATTTATCCAAAGCCGGAGGTGAACACGGATGGCAACGACTAAGATATGGCCCGTCAGAGACAGCCTTAAACGTGTTGTTGATTATGCATCCAATCCTGAAAAAACATCAGAAGATGATCTTGCCTCAGTCATCAGGTACGCAATGAATGGAGACAAAACGACCTCAGATACTACAGCAGGATCTGAAAAAGCATGTTATGTAACTGGAGTGAATTGCTCTGCAGATACAGCTCTTGAGGAGATGATCAACACGCAGACTCTCTTCGGGAAGACCGGCGGTAATGTCGCCTATCACTGTTATCAGTCATTCAAACCGGGCGAAGTAACGCCTGAGCAATGTCATCAGCTTGGAGTAGAACT
>JBGUKU010000076.1:0-2172 GCA_045114615.1 Anaerovoracaceae bacterium | reverse complement strand
TGAAGATCTTCTTGCCCAGCTTGAATTATCTTAATAACCCCAGTATTCTGCTGGCACTTTGATGTGACGATTATGGGCGTGGCTTCTGAAGTAGATCGGGTCGGAATTGATCTTCATCAGCTTGACGGTATCATTTTCATTCACGGACATAATGATCATACCGGCAGGCTGGAATATCTCTCCGAGAGCATCAGGGATATTTCTCTATATGCGCATCCGGCCGCTTTTGCCCAAAACATATGACGGCTCGGGAGGTATAATATGATTAACCCCGCTGAGTATCTGCTTACTGCACGTGATCCGGAAACCTATGTAGCCCTCGCCGTTGAAGATCTGATTTCAACGACGGACGTTGCCGCTCTTCACACAAGCGGAGAGCTTTCAAAAGAGTATCTCGGCATGCTCTCTTTGTATGCTATCCGCAGGGCAAGCAAAATGTTTACAGAAGGCATGCCTTATTACAAGCTGGTCAAGCTTGCTCATAATTCTTTTGATCCTGATCACATGAGTGACAATCTAATAAGATATCTAAACGACCTGCTTTCTTCTGTAAATGAAAAGGCAGACCTTCAAACTGATCCTACTCCTTCTTTCGAAGAGCTTCATCTTTCCGCTGCCACAGAAAACAAACTGGTCAGCATAGGAATATTCTCTGTCTCAGACCTTCTGAAGTTAAGCAGAAATGAGCTTATCATGATACGCAGTCTGGGAGACAGCATAACGGATGAGGTTTCTTCAGCTTTGTACCACCAGGGCTATAAAAGCAAGGCTGTAGACCTGGCTTTCCCCGGCGCTACGGTGAAAGAGATAGAGAAAGCAATGAAAGATCCTTCCTCCATCTTCAGTCTTAACGTCAACGGTTGGCTATGCAACAGGCTCTACAGGAATGGAGTACGTTCTATTTCCCGTCTGAGGTCCATAAGTGTCGAAGAGCTGGCGGAGCTCAAGGGAATTTCTTATAAAGACATTCTGGAAATCAGCGCTGCAATGGATGAACTGCAGTAATATATCTGTACAGGAGTGAAGCAATCGATGAAAAAAGCACTGCTTTGTCTTAGTCTGGCTGCAATATCCGCAGGCTTAATTGCATTTAAAACTGCCAATGCATCTGCAAAGGCAGCAGATGCGCAAAACCACCCTGACTCCAAATCCTATTCCATAATAAAAGTTCAAAATGGTCCAGACTGGAGCTTAATCCAGGAGCTTTCCGCAGATAACATTCTTTGGGAACCTGAGTGCGGAATACGCGCCTTTGGACAGTTCTGTTATGATGACAGCAATTTACACGTTCATTTACGCGCAGTTGAAAAAGAGATTCGCGCAGAACTCACAGCTCCGCTCTCCCCTGTCTATCAGGACAGCTGTCTTGAATTCTTCTTTATGCCAGACGGTGGAGACCGTTACTTTAATTTTGAAATCAATCCGAACGGCTGTCTCTATTTAGAATTTGGCCATGACCGGAGTGACAGATTTGCACTCTACCGAAGCGATATACCGGACAGATTTGACATTCGCACAGCGAGGACCGAGGATGGCTGGGAGATCTTCTACCAAATCCCGCTGGAATTCATCCGGCTGTTCTATCCCGAATTTGAGTTCAGCGGTGCTTTGCGGGCAAATGTCTATAAGTGCGGTGATCAAACCGTCAAGTCTCATTATCTGAGCTGGAACCCCATCACCTCAGAAAAGCCCGACTTCCATCGTCCGGAAGACTTCGGAATAATGCATTTTACAGATTAAAGAGCGCAGTAAAGGATTCTTGTTTCAATTATGCTTTAACTTATTCTGACATGGGGAGTGAAGAACATGACCGGATTCTATAGGAATATGGCAACCGGAGACTATGACGAATACAGGGATACAGAAGACGTTCAGTCTCAGCATCATAAGAAAAGCACCAAGCAGGAAAAGAAAACTTATACCCAAAGGCGGTTCACCTCTGATGATCTTCGTCCTGTCGGCGATGACGATTATGATTACTGAGTTGGCGGAACCATCATATCCCGCATCAGAAAGATCAAGATAGGTTGAATGATTTCTCTGAGTCTCTATGAATAAGGGTGATAAATAATGTCTATAATAGCTGCTTACATGGTACCACACCCGCCGATGATAATCCCGCAGATCGGTAGAGGAAATGAAAAACAGATTCAGGAAACAATTGATGCATAC
>JBGUKU010000075.1:0-13859 GCA_045114615.1 Anaerovoracaceae bacterium | reverse complement strand
TCTCTTCTGATTCTCCAGATCCATGGCTCCGGCTGCCGTTCAGACGAAGCACTCGGTCGAACTGAATACGACCTCGGCTCCTGCTGAAACGGCACATTCAGCTATCGCAGGACCCGGAATACCGTCACGGTCTCCGATTACGACAACTTTCTTTCCGTTCAGAATTGCCATCTGTTACTCCTTTCTTGAAATAAACTCCAGAGATAGTTGCTTATCCGGCCCGGCCACGCATAGGGGCACGCGCGGCCGGAGCCTATATAAGGAATAAACAAGCTAAGTTGTTTACCTCCCCCTAGATTTATAAACTGCCTACTCTTCTCTTTCCTTCTTAAGCGCCTTTACCAGTGCAACCATGGCGGCTACCATTATGAAAGCAAATGGGAAGGCTGCCACGATGGACAGAGTCTGCAGCATGCTCAGACCGTTACCGCTTCCGAGCATCATTGCTGCAGCGAGTGCAGCCATGAGTACACCCCATACGATCTTGGTCTTATTCGTAGGGTCTAATGTTCCTTTTTCACTGTACATACCCAGAACATATGTTGCCGAATTGGCAGATGTTATGAAGAAAGTACAGATCAGAACAAACATGACTACGGATATGATCATTCCGAGCGGGTACTCTTTGAGTACCAGGAACAGTGCTGTCGAAGTCGATGCAACTGCTTCTTTGATGATAGACATGTCACACTTCATTCCGAGAGTTCCGTAGATAGCGAACCAGATAACTGAGAATCCGGCTGGAATAAACATTACTCCCTTTACAAACTGTCCGATTGTTCTGCCTCTCGATATTCTTGCGATGAAGGAACCAGTGAATGGTGCCCATGCGATCCACCATGCCCAGTAGAATGTAGTCCAGGACTTGTACCAGTCAGCATCTCCGAAAGCACCTACTTCGAAGGTGTTCTTAACGATTCCGCTGAGATAAGCCCCAAGGCCTTCTGTAAGGTTGTTCAGGATCGGAACAGTTGGCCCGACAATGAACAGGAGGATCATAACGCCTATCGCGATTCTGATATTGAGGTCGCAGACTTTGCTGATACCCTTGTCTACTCCCATGACCGCAGTCGCAGTGTATATAAGACCAAGAACTACGATCAGGATGAGCTGAACTGTGTGAGTCTCCGGAATGCCTGCAAGGAAATTCATTCCTGAATTGATCTGCAGTACGCCTAGACCCAGTGATGTTGCCACTCCTCCGGCTGTAGCGAAGATAGCCAGGATATCGATCAGCTTGCCGATCCATCCATTAGTTTTCTCTTCACCGATAAGAGGAATGAATACCGAGCTTACGAGAGCCGGTTTACCCTTGCGGAACTGCATGTAAGCAAGTGCAAGAGCGAGCACTGAGTAATTGGCCCACGGGTGAATTCCCCAGTGCAGGAATGACTTGGTGAAAGCCATCCTCATAGCTGAATCAGAAGCAGCTTCCAGCCCGCCTATCGGTGCCAGATAGTAATTCAGAGGTTCTGCAACTCCCCAGAATACCAGTCCAACGCCCATGCCGGCTGAGAACAGCATCGCGAACCATGTAAGATCGCTGTAATCAGGTGTTGAATCATCAGGTCCCAGGCGTACATTTTTGTACTTGCTGAAGAACCCGATCCAGATGCAGAACACCACGAATGCTGTCATTGCAACTGCATAGAACCAGCCAAAATCTGTTGTCAGAAAGTTCATGCTCCCTGTAGCTGCCTTACCAAACGAGTCCGGAAGCACGATGCCCCACAGACAAATTGCAAGAGTCAGCACAACAGAGATTATGAAAACTAAGTTGAGCTTTTTCTCTTTCATGGCAAGTCACCTGATCTATCAGATTCTTACCTTGAATACTGTCTGCTCTGTAACGTCTGTAGCGATAGCATCGAGTGCCACACCAACTCTGTGGTAACGCAGTTTCCACTGCTCTTCCTTCGGTGTATTAGGGTCACCGAGAGGATATGGGATCGAGATAGTAGGAACGATTCTGTTAGCTCCGACTGTCATTGATACCGGAATCAGGTTGCACATATGTACAACGTTGAAGCCTGCTCTCTCAAGAGCCTTAACCATCGTTGCGCCGCAACGAGTGCAGGTTCCTCACGTGGAGCCGAGGATAATTGCGTTAACACCATCCTCCTTGAGATATGGGATCATTTCCTCAGCCATTCTTGTAGCTTCGGCCTCAGTTGTACCTGTTCCTACTGTTGTGTAGAAATAGTCGTGCAGTCTCTTGAATTTGCCTTCCTTCTCGTATGCTCTTACAGCATCGAGCGGAACGAGTACGTTAGGGTCTGCATTACCTGCTGCAGGGTCATATCCGGCATGGATAGTCTTGAATACGCCAGCTTCGAGTCTGTCCATATCCTTGATGCTGTATCTGCCCCATCTTGTAGCAGAAGCCGACTGGATTCTGTCCGGGTTGTCTACAGGTACACATCCTGAAGATGTAACGAGAGCAACAACTGCATCCTTGAGTTCAACAGGAGCAGCGATAGGAACGAGATCCTTCTCAGGGATAAGAAGCTCTGTCTTGTATGGCTCGCCTGCCATCTTCTTCAGAAGCATCTGCACTCCGCGGTAAGCAGCAGTATTCTCTCTCTTGTCCTCAAGGAAGAGCTCATGTCTGCAGCCTCTCTCGAAGTAGCCTTCAGCCTCGCAGCCTCTGTTAGGCTCACCTGCAAGAAGTCTGTTAGCGAAGTTAGTGAGGACTTTAACATCCTGTCTCATCTTTACAGCGCCTGTGCCGCCCTTGAAGATGATAACGTCCTTCTTGAACATGTCAGCTCCCGGATTCTCACCGTTCATTGATGTGAGAACAGGAACTCCGAATTTTTCTTTAACGGCTTTGCAAACGTTTCCGCAAGCTACGCCGTAACGTCCGGCCTGGAAAGCAGGACCAGCGATAAAGAGATCCATCTCTTTGCCTTCGAGGAATCCAAGGATTCTGGAGAGCGCCTCTTCAGTGTTGGAACCCATGAAGTTATCGCCGCATACTACGGTGTGTGTGACCTCTGCATCCTTGAGTGCGGCGTTGATAGCCATGGTTGGACCTACAACTCCCTCAACAATGTAAGGTTCCTGATCAGCCTTATCTTCGCCGCCGATACCGCCGAAGAACTGGTTGACGTAACAAATAACTTTCTTCATTGTTCTGCCTCCCTTCCACTAGAATTCGATCATCGTCTTGACTGAGAATCCGCTGATGTGGTCTCCGCAGAACCAGTTGTTGTCTTCCATGATGATGGATCCGTCATCTCTTGCGGATTTGCCGAGATTCTCATCATAGCCCCAGCTGCCCGACATTCCGTCTCTGTTCATTGCCTCGAGGCATCCGATAACAGTTGCGCACGCCGGAAGATCTGAAAGTTCAGATACATTACCCGAAGAAACGAGTGCGTTCAGCTTCGAGTCGAGTGTTACGAGCGGCTGTGAGAATCCGTCACGTCCTGTACACTCATTGGAGATACCTACTACAGGGATGCCTGCATCCTCGAGGATGACCTGGCAGCGTACATAGTCAGCATCAGGGTTACCGTAACCTTCTTCTGTTACGATCGCGTAATCAACGCCCAGGTTGAGTGCCATGTTTCTTACCATGACAGCAGCTCTTTCCTTCTGGTCAAGAGCTACGTTGAGCATCGACATGATAACGCCGACAAAGTTCAGGCTCTTGCCATCTTCTGCGAAGAGTTCCTTTATTGTAGGGAAGTTCTGCATTTCGTAAGTTGACCACTTTGATGAAGCCGGCATGAAAGATCCGGAAATCATTGCGCCGTCGAGCACTTCTGTAGGACTTACAAATGTAGGCAGATACTTGTTCATGTCCCAGCCATACCAGAGATCGTTATAACCGAGAGCCTCCATCTGGGACTGTGGCTGCATAACGAGTGCTACGTTAGGCAGTCCGTTGTTCTTCTTTGCTCTGTCTGCAACCGGCTCGAATTCATATTCTTCGAATTCTTCTGCCGCTATACCCTTGGCGATCTTGCCGAGGTATTCCGCGAATCTGTGGCCTGCCCATCTCAGAGCGTGATTCATTTTCTGCTGTTCATAACGTTCAAATTCTTCATCAGTCTCACCTACAAGGCAGACGTTGATGAGCTTGGACCAGTAAGTGTGCTTTGCACCTTCGCCGCCCATGTCGATGACGCCGTCTCCGAATGATCCCCAGGTGCCGCCGACAACCGTAACGCAGATTCCTTTAAGAGCCTTGAGCTCTCCATCTCCTGCAGGAACGATTTCGTCAGTTACGCCAGGAAAGAGTGTGCGTCCGTCAACACGGCATCTCGGCTCGATGGTCTCGATTACAGGCACGATTCTTGTGTCATCGCCAGGGTGAGCGATCACGATATCGAGGCTTGTAATATGATCATCAAGTTCCATGAGGTAGTCGATTGCAGCCTGCTTGTTGATGGTGAGGACACCATTCTCGAAGCTGTCCTGACTACCCAGAACTACATCCTTGACTGGGATGTTTCCGATCTTGAGTTTCATTTACGTACTCCTTTCTTGCTGAATAATTTTTAGGAATGACTATTTGATTAGGAAAAACTGTGTATTGAAAACGCATATATTAAACGCGTTTTATTAATTTCATTATAGATAAAATTTATACCTATGTAAAGAATTATTTAATCACTGTTTAAAAAATTCTTAACTATTTTGTCTTGCGTTTTATCTGTTTCTATTGATATAGTTTTCTAGAACAAAAAATGTATCGTTTTTTCAGTTTATTTACCAAGAGAGGCGTAATTATTTATGGGTAGACCCTCCATGTCTGCAGAAGAAATAGCCAGTAACAGGATCCATCTAATCAGCACCGCTATTGAAATGATCCGTGAAGACGGGATCCAATCAGTAACCGCAAGGTCGCTCGGCAGCCGCGCCGGCATTAACAGCGCTCTGATTTACCGCTACTTTAAAGACATTGATGAACTTATCCTGTTTTCATGTGTTCATGTGCTTCAGGATTATGCGTCTGAGATGAGAGCATCTCTGAAAAAGCTCGAGGCAGAAGGTCCTGTCACAGATTTTCAATTGTATCTGCACTCATGGGAGTTGTTTTCCAGGCATGCGTTCACCCACCCCGAGGAATACAATATCCTTTTTTTCAGCAAACACAGTTCTGAACTCCAGAGGGTCAGTAAAGAATACTTTGATCTTTTTCCCGTTCAGTTAAACAGTGATGACGATATGATTCTTCATGGAATGTTCCGGACTTCCAGTCTTCATAACAGGAATCTTCTTCTGCTTATCCCTATTCTTGAAGGAAAAATACCTGAAGATGACATTATTCTTATTAATGATATGACTGTTGCTTTTTTCTACGCTCTGCTGGTGCAGATCATGCGCAAAGAGCCCGGAATAACGGTCGAGTCACAAATAAAACGCATGCTGCAAGCATGCAGGAAGATAACAACCTTATGATTTTCTACACCCGTCAGTCCTCACATGTTCTAAACGAGCTGCTCACAAACGGCAGATATGTTGTCAGGGAAGAATACATCCGTGAAAAGTACACTACTATTACGGATCATTACGCCCCGCTCTACAGAAAGCTCACTTCTTTTGCGCGCGGCAAAGTTTATATACCTGATGATGCTCTGTATCCTGTCTGGCTCAGTCCGGAGGGCACCGATGCGATCCCCCCGTCAGAGGATTCGGTATTCCTTAAACTGGATATACCTGACGGATATTACATACTCGCAAACAACGAAGCCTGGGACTTCATGATCAACCATCTGTACTTTCCGTTGAATAAGGATGATGAGCTTGCATATGAAGCTGAGCTTTCAAGATACGGCATCGCTTCCCCTTCATCACTTGTCACCGGGAGCGCTGGCAACTTCTACCCTGTTCTCAGGCAGAAGGTCCTCAAAAGCTGGGAGCGGGTTTACACTATGATGCCCTCTGATCCCAACATGATAGTCGGGCTCTCATGGGAGCTAAGGCGTGAGTGGCTCAGATGAGCCATTCTTTTTTTATGTGCCAGAGCCCGGCCTGTACCGCTCTGACACCTGAAACATCTCCCTTTCTTATTGCATCATCATGCCTGAAAAGCCTTTTCCAGCTGCCTGTGATTTCTCTCCTGATATCCGGATAGAATGGTTTAATCACTGCCTCGGAAGAATCTCTGATACCTCTCATCGTCAGTTTTCGGGCAAACGCAGCCTCATCTTCTTCAGTCTCTCCTATATACGAAAGTCTCAGGACTTTATACCAGTCATACTGATCAAAAAACACTGCTTCGTTTATCGGGACTTTCAGTGTCATCACCCTTCCTCCACCCGAAAGATCGAGCTGTTCCTTCGATGCGAACGCCCAGTACGGATAAGCACGATCATCCGGACGAGGGACTATCCTGCAGGCTTCATGTATATACGCGTCATATGCGGCCAGGAATATACCTGCAGATTCCTCATATTTTTTTGTTATAAACTCTCTGCGCGAATAAGCCACGCCGTCACTCATTACAGCATCCCAGACTGCTCCTGCCTGCGGGGAGTAAAGAGTTACTGTATTACGTTCCATATCCATTCTTTTCTGACCTCCCACATTAGTCCGTATGCATTGGTACTGCCCAGTACGATGCTGTCGTCAAACAACCTGCTCCAGCTGCTGATTATCTTCTCTTTCAGCTCAGGCCAGAACTGCGTCATCACTGCACGGGCATTGTCAGTCCCATATTGTTCGAGAATCCTTTTGTGCTCCGCTTCATCAGCTTCATCAGACGGTATATATGAGTAATTTGTGATACGTGTCCATTTTGCTATGTCAAGCTTTGTCACTTTTTCAGGATCTACGCTGATTTCCAGCACCACATATCCGGGTTCCGGGTACATGGTCGCCTCTTTTTCGAAAGATACCCATACCGGAAACAACACGTCTTCAGGTCTATCCGTATCAGGCATGTTGTCTGCAAGCCATCTGTAGATAAACAGCATTATTTCTGCTGTATCTTCCAGCTCACGACGGATGAAAGACTCATCAGCAATGAACCTTCCGTCCGCTTCGAGCTGATCCAGAACCGCTCGGTTCTGCTTTGTCCAGACTGTTATCTCCGGCATATCTACCTTTCCGTCTAATACCTTTAAAACTGCGGCCGTCCTGAAGACGGCCGCAGAAAAAAACTTATAGATTAGTCTTCGAATACCTTCTGTCCGTCGACTTCTGTCTGGAGTGCCTTGAGAGCCTTCAGAACAAGCTTGCGGCGGAGAGCCTTCTCCTCATCCTTATCAAGAGCAGGGTTGCCCAGAGGATGCGGAATAGCGATAGCAGGTACGATTCTGTTAGCGCCTACTGTCAGCGAAATAGGTGTAACTGTGCAGACATGGACTACAGGGAGTCCCGCTCTTTCGAGCTCTTTTACCATCGTTGCGCCGCAACGAGTGCAGGTTCCTCACGTAGAGGTGAGGATAACTGCGTCTACACCATCAGCCACCAGGCGCTTACCGATCTCTGCTCCAAATGCCTTAGCATTGGCTACGGAAGTTCCATTACCTACTGTTGCATAGTATTTCTCATGCAGTTTGCCAATCACGCCTTCCTTTTCGAGGTCGCGCAGCACGTCTACAGGCAGTACTCTGTCTGCATCCAGGTTTGCATATACAGGGTCATAACCGCCGTGAGCTGTCTCGAATGTGTTCTCATCGAGATCATATACACCTTCAAGGCTGTACTCACCGAATCTCGAAGCGCTGGAGCTTTCAATGTGATCCGGGTTGCCCTTTACAACGATACCGCCCGATGTTACCAGAGCGATCTTTGCATGAGCCATATCCTTGACTGCAGGATTTGGTTCTACTCTGTCGAAGTCAGGCATCGGATACTCTGTTGTGAAAGGCTCGTCAGCGAGTTTCTTAAGAAGCATGTCTACAGCTCTCTTGGAGCCTCTCTCCTTCTCAAAGAAATTGACGCGGATGCCCTGATTCATGTAGCCGTCCTGGCAGGAAGCACCGATCTTCTCGCCCTTTGCATACTTGAGGGCGAATGCTGTCATCTTCTTTACAGCATCTCTCATTCCTGCAGCGCTGTCCTTTGTCTGAAGAATGTATGTCTTATCCTTGTACATGTCTGCACCAGGGTTCTCTACGTACATTCCTGTCATGGACTTGATGCCGAGTTCTTCCTGTACTGCAGCTGCAATAGTTCCGCAAGCTACACCGTATCTTCCTGCATTGAATGCAGGGCCTGCGATGAACAGATCCGGTGCAAGATCCCTGACCCATCCTAGGATCTCAGTTTTGACTGCCTCTATATTCTCATTGAAGTAAGAGTCTCCGCATACGATAGTCGCGATGATCTCAGCTTCATCCCTGAATCCTGTGTTAAATGCCATTCCAGGTCCGATGACCTCACCCTTGTGAAGTTCAGCAGGGATGTCGGCCTTTTCTTCTCCGCCGATTCCGGCAAAGAACTGGTTGATGTAGTGAACTACTTTGATCTTAGCCATTTTTTTAATCCTCCTTTCCCTGTCCTATCTTGCACTCAGTGTTCCGAAGCCCATCTCGTTTGTAGCTGCAGTGATGACCTGGATCTCTACTTCGAGAGTTCCGTCTTCTCTCAGCGTCTTGTCGCTGGCTCCTGCGATCTTGTTGATGTAATCGAGTGTGCCGATCACCTTATCAAGCTTAGGAAGGATGATGACCTCGTTGGCATTTCCGCCTGTAACTACTGCGTCTGCAGCAACATCAGCGTCTGCGAGGGACTGGGACTTTCCGTCTCTTCCTGCATACTCATCGGTTACGATTACAGTCTTTACACCTTCTGCTTCGATCTTCTTGCAGTTCATGATCAGGTCTGTATCAGGGTTACCGAAGCCTTCCTGAGTCAGAATGATGCCGTCAAGGTCGAGCATGCGGCAGAGCTTGGCTGTCATATTTGAAGATCTTTCCTTGTCTGCAAGATATACGTTCTCGTTTGTGATGATCTGGCAAACGAAGTTGATGGTCTTGCCGTGCTGTGCGAAGAGATCCTCGATTACAGGGTTGTTCTGGTGGATATATGTAGGGTTCTTGTCACAGGCAGATACGCAGTTACCGGAAACGATAGCTCCGTCCATAGCCTCTGTAGGGCTCATGATGGTAGGAATGATCTGCTTAGCGTCAACACCATATACGTATGTGTCGTGCAAAAGTCCCTGAGTCTGGAGCATTGATACATAGCCTACTCTTGGGAGGTCAGGATATTTCTCGATGCCTTCCTTGATGCCGCATGTCTCATATACACATGTTTCATCAGGCTCTATCCCTCTTGCGAGCTCACCGATCTTAGCTGCTACGCGGAAACCTGCTTTACGTACAGCAGCCTCATAATCGTGCTGCTTGAGACCTTCTACAGGCTCACAAACCATTACCAGGTTCAGAGTCTTCGAGAACGGCGTGTAATCTGCACCAGGACCTGTCATGTCGATGACACCTTCCTGGAATCCTACGATCTTACCTGCTGTTACGAGCGCCATACCCTTGAGCGCGAGAGTCTTGCCGGATCCAACTGTGTCTACCTTGGATATCCAGCCAGGGAATACTCCGCCCTTACCTTCTACCTTTACGCGAGGCTCAATAACGTCCTTGACAGGTGTGATCCTTACGGATTCACCCGGCTTGGCGATATCGAAGCATACGTCTTTGATCTTTTCGTCTTCAAGGACTACCGGCTTAAAATCTTCTGCATTTACGTAGAGGACTCCGCCTTCGACCTTTGATTCTTCCGCAAACCGGATATCAGTAATATTGATTTTTCCGATTTCCAATCTCATTTTTGATCGCCTCCTTTGGTGTATAATGAGAGTTGCATTACTTGCCGGGAACCTGTCCGTAAATAGGGGCTTTAGCGGACAGGCTCCTGTATAAGCAGGGGGTCACCGGTCAGCCGCTGCCACGGCACTCTTCAGAAGGCTAAGGTCAACGACCTGAAAATCTTCCAGAAGAGATGGATTGGTGATCTCCTTCTTAACAATGAATTTATTGAAAGCGCTGACTGCATTTCCAATAAGCCTTACAGATTCTGCATCAGCAGCCGTAATGATTCCGTCAGTCCTTGCTGACGGCTTTTTTATAAGGAGCGACCTGTAAGGCGTTTCATTTGGCTTAACGCTTCCATAAAGCGGATGATTCAGAAGTACAGCACCGCAATTGATCATATCTCTGGCCTTTATGAGCACATCGATAAGCTTACCATCAACAAATTCAACATCATGTGTCTCTTTAAATTCATCTGCAGCAAGCGGATTGTTTGTAAGGATAACGTACTTCATCTATCTTCTCCGGGAATAAAAAAGGGAAAATGCCTTGCATAATAAACGCAAACAGCATTTTCCCTGTTTCATCATAATTATTAATGATCCAGAAATAGGTATCCGACCCGATCCTTTTGCTTGAAAGTTTCATTCAGCAATCTGCCGTTTTGCTGAACTTGCCTCTTCAGCGACCAGCTCATAACATCAGGACATAAAAAGCCCTGAATAATGATGTACGGTTCTCTCTCGGGAGGAATCAGACCCCTTATTAAAAAAGCCCCTATTTCTTGACAAAATTTTATCAAGTATTATAAATAGCTTCAATAGCTATCTTGTTTTTCTATGTGTTTTTTCTATAGTAAGCTGTAAATAATATTGAATAACTGCATCAATTAGTCTATAACTCCATTGTCAATGATTTTTCTTTTTTGATACGATTCATAAAATCAATCGAACATCGGAGGAAACAAAATGCAGGTTAAAGACATTGTAAAAAATGAGACAGCTGAACTAACCAGAGAAGATCTTATTCAGAAGATGAAAGAAGGCCGTCAGGTGGATTTGATTCTTAAAGAAAAAAAGACCGATGATATCGGCTACCTGACCTGGGACATGGAGCAGTGGAGCACTGTAGATGGCAAACGTTTCATCAGAACATACCAGCTGGAAGGACGCGTACTGAGTGAATACACATCTCACAATATACATGATCTTAAAGCATACTTTTTCCCTGATGATGCCGCAGCAGTACAACTCAGCTGATCGGAATCCATCAAAAAATACGGGGCTTGACCATTTTTCCGGCAAGCCCCGTATTTTTCTGTAATCATATTAAGGAATATCTATTCTTATAAGAGGAATGCCGGTCTTTTCCGCATAGCCGGCCGCAAATGAGCCTTCTTTAGCGCATATTCTAAGGTTCGGGCAATCCAGAAATGATTCCGCGCATATTTCGGTTACACTTTCCGGGATATTGATTTCCCTAAGACTTTTACAGCCTCTGAAAGCCCACTCGCCAATGCTTTGGAGAGTATCAGGAATATTTATCTCTTTTAGCCTTTCGCAGCCTGAAAACACTTCTTTTTTTAGTCTGGTCAATCCCTTATTCAGTCTTACGGTCTCAAGGCTTTTGCAATTTGAAAAGGCTCCGACCCCAATTTCCATTACACTGTCAGCTACAGTAACACTATTGATTTCTGCGTTACCGGAATATCTGTAATTTCTAATGGCTTTTGCTCCATCCTCTATGATAATACTATTCACGGGTCATCCTCCATTATCTCTTCAGTCCCCGGCATCAGTCCGAAATACAGCTTCTTACAAAAGGATTTGCCTTTTTCTCAAAGCCGATTGTGGTCGCAGGTCCGTGTCCAGGATAGACGATAGTTTCATCCGGGAGCGTATATAACCTGGTCTGTATACTCCTGACCATGGTGTCCCAGTTACCCGTCTTATAATTCGTAGCGCCTACAGACAGTCTGAACAGAGTATCGCCTGTAAAAACCATATTGTCCGCATGAAAAGTGATTCCTCCGGCTGTATGACCCGGTGTTCCGATAACTCTGATTTCAGTCTCACCCAATCTTATCGTATCATCTTCCCTGACAAGCACCGATGCCTCCGGACAAACTGATCGGCTGCTGCCATTCGCAAACCATTTGTTGTCCGTGCCGTGGTACATAAGCTCTGTATCATCAGAAGGTGCTGCAAACACTGCATCCGGATAATCATTCAGATAGTCGAGGCAAGCGGCAAAATGGTCATAATGTCCGTGAGTAAGAAGAATATAGTCAAGGCTGCTGCATTTATCGATATCTGAAATAATAATGTCTCCAAAATAGCCCGGATCAATTACGGCGCACTTGCCCGTCTGATCATCCACGATGAGATATGTATTCTCTCCAAGCGGTCCATAAGGGTAACACTTAACTATAATGCTCATACTGTCTCCTGTTTACGCATAATCTTTCGACTGCATTATATCATGCTGGTAAATGTCATCCAACAGATGCAGCGGGAAACCAGCAGGGGTGAGAATCCATCTTTCAACAAAAAAACCTTGCGAATGCAAGGTCAGACCGTAGACAAAGCCCAAGCTTCAAAATTACGAAGCTTGGGCTTTTCTCATGCATATGAAAATTGAGATTTTGAGAACAATGAGAAAAACGAGTTCAAAAGATCGCCGAAAAGCCCTCCGTCAGGTCCGTTCTTAGGCCGTTTACTTAGTATGTTTGCCAGCTTTTTCATGTTCATGCATGCGAAGGTCAGGCCAACTTTCATGGCCATCTTCTCCTTCCCGACCTGCTGGGTGTATCTCATAGCATGATGTTCTTTGGCAGTTCCGAAAACCCTTTCGATGGTCTCTTTTCTCTTGCTGTATAATTCTTTACCTTCATCTGTATGACGAAGTCCTTCCACAATGTCCATGTAGTCCGCCCAGATATGCCTCTGGATCAGCTTGACGTGATTTTTGCTCTCAGTACACTTTGCCAGGTCAGGGCAGTTAGCGCATTTCTTTCCGCTTCCTTATTTTTCCCGATAATTTTCCAGCTTCCATTCTCAACGCTTGTAACGCACCTGCCAGCCTCTTGTGTGTCGATCATGTAATAGTCCACAATACTATCGCTTATTGCAGATTTCAGTGAAGGCTGAAAAAGATTATACATATAAATTTGCAATACTAAGGAACACTTATTGATTTCTTCTGTCGTTAATATTTTGAGGTAGCTATCACAATAGTTACAAAAGCAACTATTTTAAAAACTTGTATTAAATAGGAACAATTTGGATAAAGCATTGTCGTTATTTATTAGAGATGATGCTTTGAAGCATCGCACTATACCGGCTGAGAATTTTTTTGAAAATGTTGAATATTTTAGGAACAAATACGCTATTGCATTATCGTTAATAAATAGCCCTGTTTCATATCGCAGTGCTTAGTGAAAAACTATTTTCAAATAGTTCGTAATTGTTGGAACAATTCATCATAGCTTTTGTCGATAAATAGTAGAGAGATTAATAATTCCTGAATTCGGCTTCTAAGCTGACGCAAGGTATCGTTCTCCCTTTAAACATTTTTATCGCATTACAACGAAGAAGAATGTCCATTTTCGCCCCGAGATCATACATTTTCTCCCGGCCAGGTGGACGTTTTATATTGGTCGTTATTTCTTTTTATGAAGACATCATAATGAAGATCGGAGGTGATAATATGCCAAGGATGTCAAAGAAGGATAAGCAAGAATGGGACTTCTATCTAGATGATAGTGGCAGGATAAGCTACAACGAGCTCTGCAGAAAGTGTGATCGCGATTGTAAGCAGAGCTTTCGTGCCGTGATCATTTCATGTCCCGAGTACAGTTCGAAGAGGAGGAAGAAGAAAGAATGAGAAATGTTTTTCACGCAGGAGCACCGCCGCTGGCTCCATTTTTACTTAAGCGGCGTCGGAAACGAGATAAGATCAGAGCCCGGTCGGGGCGTGATCTCCGTGAGCATTCGTGCGAGCGAGGAGGAGTAAGAAAGGTGGCTACACCTATATTGCTCCTCTTTTTCGTTTCCGCAGGGAGTCAAGGGGGAAAGCCTTGCCCACAACATCTTTGCAGCGAAGCTGAAAGTGTCATAGTGGGTTACACACATT
>JBGUKU010000074.1:0-4892 GCA_045114615.1 Anaerovoracaceae bacterium | reverse complement strand
ACATTCCCCGAGGCGAAGGGCGCCACGAAGTTGTCCGGGATCACGCTGATGAAGTGCTGCATGTAGGACTCGTTCGGGACTGTCCCGTTCGGGAGCTCCGCGGCACCCGAGACCTCAGGCGGGACGTTCGCCGGAGAGAGGATGAGGAAGAGCGTGAGGCCGATGGAGGCCGCGAGTATGGTCGTGAGGAGAGTATAGAACACCGCGTGGCCGAAGATGGCGCCGGAGTTCGAGCCCTTCCCGAGCTTCGCGAGCGTCGTTATGAGCGCCAAAGCTATTACAGGTATCGCGATGAACTTGAAGAGCCGCGTGAAGACAAGCGCTATGAAGTCCATCGTCTCGACAAAGGTGCTATTCTCGATAAAGCCGAGGGCCGCGCCGAGGACAAGTCCGGCGCCGTAGAGGATCGCGGTTCTGGTCCTGGCCTTATTTTTCAGATCATCATCAGACAGTTCTGCCATGATATTGCTCCATGTAATGAATTTGTGAGCATTATAGCACTGTCGTGGCAGAATTCATATATGATTAGTATGATTATAGGGAAATAAAAAAGCAGCATTTTCTTCTTTGCTTAGCATCATCCAAAGATGAGCTATCACTCAGACATATCTGAGCCTGGGATACAGCAGTAACACAGAACCTTATTCTGACTTGCAAAATATAAGGCAGAGCCTATGAAACTGGTTCCAAAAACAGGCAGCCTCTGAAGTAAAAAGGCAGTGCCTGTCTGAAACAGTATACTGAATCTACTCCTCACGCTTGAACCATTTTATCCGGCCAGCTATTTCTTTTTCGCTTTCCGGATCAAGGAAATGGCTGGTAAATTCAGACTGATCTCCATTTGCGTAATAAATCCCCTGCTCTCCATTTGGCCCGCTTACTCTAATTCCTCCCTTGATACCAAGGCTCTGATAGAGTATCGGACACAGTACCGTTGCATTCCTGTCCTCATCAGGTTTCCAGAAAGGTATTACCTGGTACTCATATTTCTTTACTTTTTTTAGATTGAGATACTCAATGATTGAGCCAAGCGAGTCATGCCCAAGCACAGTATTAAATAATTTTTGACCAAGATCACGGTCTACTATGATAAGCGGAACCCGGTTCAGATCCTCTCCGTATCTGCTTACCTCTCCAGGAGCAAAGTCAAGCCCTGGAGGATAATGGTCTCCTGTTATGATCAGCGTTCCATTATTGAAAAACCCGTTTTCCTCAAGTTTTCGGACAAATTTGCCTATTTCCTTGTCAACATATGAGATAACCTCAGCGTACCCCTGTTTGCCAGTCTCCGGATTAAGGAATGGATTATGGCTGGACGCTGTCATAATTAACGTCAGGTGCGGATTTTCAGCCTGATCAAACCCCTTTATCAAATTAGCCGCATGCTCAAGAAGCACCCCGTCGGCCACAGAATTAAAGTGATAGCGCTTGGCCCCATTGTACGCAGGATCATAGGTATCGTAGAGATGCTCAAAACCGCTGTCCCTGTAGATTTCATCAAGACCGCCGAAATCCACGGAGGATGATATAGCATATGTGGAGTATCCCTCTGCTTTCATCAGATTTGGAAGGGCCTCATCGAATTCAAAATGGTGATTTCTGGAATCACGATCGAGTTCTGTGAAGAACAGTTTGCCGGTCAGAATCGAATATGTTGCAGGAACTGTCTCCACTCCCGTTGCGTGGTAATTTATGAAAGATACATTCTCGGATGCCAGGGTATCCATGTTTGGCATATACCCCTTCAGCCCACTGAAATGGTGTGAATAAGCGTTAATCAGCGACTCCACAAGAACAATGACTACGTTCTTCCTGCGGTTCAGCCCGTCTATAACCTGATACTCAGGCTTCCAGCTGTACTCAGGGAAATAACTCGTATAGACGGCTTTACTCTCCTGCGAGGTGTCGCCCTGGATATCAAAAATGTCCTGCCTGAGCTGGTAGCAGCTATCGGTATAGAAAGCACCGTAAACCTTGAGGAATGGAATGCAGTTGAGAACTAGGATCAGCAGCAGATATTTCCTGAGTGAATGGCTCTCTCTCCTCCTGAATGACAGCGCCATGACAATCCAGTCAGCAAGCATTACGATTACCATCCATGATGCATGAGATGTACGGAAGAAAGCCTGCGCAAATACCAGGAATGTGGAGTTGTTTGCCCCGCTGTGACTCATCATGGTTTTAATATCAGACCTGATCCCAAAGCTGCTCGAAACTCCCCAGTCTATGGCTATGTAGGCTATTGTCAGGAGCAGGACCTGAAGGAAAGTCCCGGAACAGATAAAGCCGCGGGAAAATGAGAGCTCAGCGAGAAGGAATATGCAGAGTATAACACAGATATTTTTCAGCCCTACCTCAGGCAGAAGCCGCAGGTAGTCCCTGTAAAATAGGACATTGCCGGATTCAATATTCATGCAGATTTCGCCAGTTATGTATGCTGAAATCATGATGAATATAAGCATCAGCCTGATCGCGGTATTGAACTCAAGAAACCTGAAGGCGAAATACATAAAGGCACCAACCGCAAGTGATGCCAAAATAGCAAGATAAATGCCTGAGACCTTGTTATGGTCAGCAAGACTGATATACAGTCTTCCGTCCTGGTCGAGGCTGCAGACCAGAAATCCATTTGACTCAAGTGACTTTCCGTTTGTCTCACAGCTTCCTTGAGAGGCTGTTACTTTGAATTTTCCTGAGCCAGCCTGATCCTCTGACGTTTTAATAATCCTGACACTGGAAAATCTTTCCGGAATCCGGATTGTCGTGCTTTTGCTCCCCAGAAAGCTCGCGCTTCCTACCGTATAGCTGAAATCCCGTGAATCTGAAACCTCAACCTTGAAACTGCCGCCATCAGGAATTTCCTGGGTAACAGAAAATTCATTGAACAAAAAAAGCTGTCCGCAGATCGAGAGAGTCAGTAACAGAAGATCAAAAACCAGCGCAACAAGGCTGATCCGAAGCACAGCCGATTTCACACCGGAGCTTTTTCCTGTAAATCCCCCCCAAATATGAGTTCGTTTATGTCGTTCATTAAATTTAACCTGCTGCGCGTTTCCACTGGCTCGCTTGGTGCTGCGCTCTGAGAGTGATGACACTCCAGCCATAAGGTCTGGCTGCCAAAAGACTGAAAGCAACAGTATTATGGAAAGGAAAAGCACTGAGGAAAACAGTGCGTAAGTGTATTTGACTGACGTTCCTTGGGCCGCCGCAGTGAAACCGCAGTCAAGCTCAAATGATGCAGATTCGGACAAGATACTGAAAACAGACAGATTGGTTTTCTGATCACGGGTAATCTGCATTCCATTCAAATTTTTAAAAACAGAAAAATCCTTTCCGTCAAAAACTGTTTTCCCCTGCAGACTTATGGATTTTACGTAAAAAAAGTTGCCTTTATTGCCATTAATCCTCACGCTTATCCCATCGTAACGGCCAGACGCTACATCTGACGACAGATTAATAGTGGAGAAAACTCCTGGGAAAATTTTGACCGGCGTGCTTTTCGGCTTGCATAAAAAGCTGCTGTCAGCAGACAGGCAACTATGCACAATACTAAATGACGGAACTCCTCCTACGCCTTTAACGTCAAGAGTCAGAGAATATTTTGGGAGGAAATAGCCAGCCGGATTTGATTTTGTTGCCAAAAAGAGTAGAAAACTTACAGCAATTGTAATAAGGACAAAGACAACAAGAAGTAATCTAGGATGAAAGGCTTTCATCCTTCCTGCAGCACCTGAATTCATAATTGCACAAAGAGCCCGGCATACACACGGACCGTTCAATATTCCGTAATATGAGAGACATCATGACTAATCTGTAAGCAGGAACCAGTACAAGTCTGGGTTCAGCGGAACAGATAACCACCAGGTCATAACATGCCTGGGGTTATCCTGTGATAAAGGTTATATCCGGCAATGGTATGACGCTACCTGCATATTATTGCATAATGCGCCATACTATTTTACAAAATATTCACAAAATCTTAACTAAAATATCATGGAATCATATTACTTATTGCGCTGTTTTCCCTGAAGCTCAACAAACCTTGCATGGACTGAGGTGCGGTTAAGCTCGAAGCTCTGCAGCGACTGGTTCCTTATCACAGAAAGAATAAGGCCTGCGAAGAAAGAGAGGAGCGCAGCCATCATGGTAAATGAGCAGACAATCAGCGTCGGGAACTTCCTGACGAGCCCGGTGTCCAGGTAGTCAATGAACACGGGGATAAAGAAGCAGATGGAAATCAGCGCGAGAATTCCTGCGAAAATGCTGAAGAACTCCAGCGGACGGTGATGGAGGAACATCCTGCCGATAGTCATGAGCACCTTGATACCGTCAGAGACGGTGTTGAGTTTGGACTCTGAGCCCGCGGGACGGTCACGGTAGCCGATAACAACATTCCTGATGTTCATGCGCTTGTCTATCGCGTGAATGGTCATCTCGGTCTCAATCTCAAAGCCCCTTGAGAGAACCGGGAAGGTCTTCACGAAATCATAGCTGAAGGCGCGGTAGCCAGTCATGATGTCCTTGATGTCAGAATGGAAGACATGGTTTATCGAGAAGCGCACCAAGGAGTTGCCGAAATTATGGAAATGACGCTTGTTCTCTGTGAAATAGGTCGATGAGAGCCTGTCGCCTACTACCATGTCAGCCTGGCGATTCAGAACCTCCTCACAGAGCTTCGGAGCGTCGGACGCCTCATAGGTGTCGTCTCCATCGACCATCAGATAGCACTCCGCCTCGATCTCTCGGAACATCCGCCTGATGACCTCGCCCTTCCCCTGCTGGTACTCGTTCCGCACTATGGCGCCGGCTTTCAGCGCCTCCTCGACAGTCCGATCCTTGGAGTTGTTGTTGTAGACATAGATTGCGGCATCAGGGAGTGCCTTTCTGAAATC
>JBGUKU010000073.1:0-5884 GCA_045114615.1 Anaerovoracaceae bacterium | reverse complement strand
ACGTCAGTTGCTCACCCCGTGATCGCCTTTACCCCAAATATTGCAAAAGCGTCTTTTTTGCTTGACCCCCATTTAAGTTAAAGAGCCGAAAAATATCTGTTTTGTAACACAATTATAAATAATTCTAAATGCTGTAAAAAGTCTCAGTCAAATTAGATTAGCGAATAGTAAACCCTTGTTGTATAGCAAAAGTAAATACTATTAACGTCTGAGGATCCATCCCCGGGAACGCTCTATCCTCTCCGCGGCGTCCAGACGATGTTGCACCACTTTAAAGTCTATAACAAGGTCTCCTCCGGATATGGCGACAGGTATCTCATCATCGAAAGAATAGGTATGAGCAAAGTCGTTATTGACAAAGTCATAAACCAGGACGGTCTTCTTTTCGGGATCGACTATCCAGTACTCCTTCACACCCGCACGCATATATCTGTTGAGCTTGATGAGCATATCTACACGTCTGCTTGAAGGCGACATTACTTCCATAATGAAATCCGGAGCATGCTGGTCAGATTCAGGCTCTTCATTTTCTCTTTCGCACACTACAAGAAGATCCGGCTGAAGCCTATCTTTTTTTCTGTTATCAAATTCAACATCGAGCGGTGCAATATATGGCATGCAATGATGGCCATGCTCAGCAGCATAATTACTCATAATAGTATGGACAGTACCCGCAATTATCTGATGTATTGATGTCGGTGATGCCAGATCATAAATGACACCGTCTATAAGTTCCACACGTATCTCATCCGGAATCTTATCCAGATCATCAGTCGTATACTCTCCTTGCCGCCTGACAGGGATCTTATATCTTGGATGTATAGGCAGCCCCTCTTCAGATATCTCATATTTGCCTCCGAAGGCATCCATCATATCTGTCGTTTCAAGAGCTCCGGTCCCGTACAGATCATAAGCCGGACCAGACTCTCTGACCTGTACCACTTCGTGTCCCAGAATATCTGTATATATCTCATACCTGCTTTTATCAGCGCGTTTAAGAGCTACCTCGAGAGCCTCCATTGTCTTAAAGTGCGGTCTTCTGGTAGTTCCGGAAAACACTTTCTGTATCGTTGCCAGCGGAACGCCTGACTTTTCAGACAGCATTTCATAAGTGTAGTGCAGTCTTTCTTTTGCAGCCCGCATTTCCTCTATCGTCATCATGGCCTTTCACCTCTCTATTCAGATACCATTTACTTTCCATTTCAATATCATTATATCATTTGCATACCATTTTGTTGAGGCTTTTAAGCACCAAAAAAGCGCAGCTTTGCGCCACGCTCTCGCCGTTATTTGCTATTTCTTTTCTCCGAGCCGTGTCGGGCCGTACTCTCTGACTGCGTCCATGAATGCGTAAATGTTCTCAATCGGCGCATCTACCGGTATGTCGCAGCCCGTACTCACTATATATCCGTTAGGAGAATCCGCACAGTCAGCAATGTTGCGCATCACCTCTTCACGGACTTCATCAGGGGTCCCGAGCATCATGGTATTTATTGGATCCACGTTTCCGATGATCGGCACCTTTCCTCCGGCGAGTTCTTTTGCTCTGAGCAGAGGCACCTTCACATCAACACTTAGCATATCACATCCTGACTCCAGCATTGCTTCTGTGATCTTGTTGGTGTTGCCGCAGATGTGGTAGCCCATAGCGACACCGTGCTTCTGTATCGCAGGTGCAAGTTCCTTTGTATACGGCAGGACCAGTTCCCTATACATCTTTTCACTGATGATGTCTCCTGAAGCGACCGGATCGCAGATGAAAATATCCACTCCGCACTTTGCGAATTCCTCGCTGACAGCGATCAGGGCATCAGTAGAAAAACGCAGCAGCTTATGAACGAGATCAGGTTGTTTTCTTGTTGCTTTAAGGAGCAGCGGTATCGGATAAATGCTTGCCGCGGCTGTCATCGGACCTGTCAGACTCGCACTTGTTCCTACTACATCTCCCATCTGTTCGACCAGCATTTCGCATGCCGTGCAGCACAGCTCGATCCACGGGTCATTCTTTCTCAGCACACATGCAGGATCCAGGTTGTCCACATCTTTAAGGTCTTTCAGCACATGCTCAACTATATGCGACGCTGATTTCTCATTGTCCGCAAGCACTGTTCCGCACGCCTGTCCTATCCCGTGCAGTCCATACTCGATAGACAGCCCGTCAAGTCCAAGCATCTCATACGCCGTTTTCTGAACCAGTACCTGGTTTTCGGCCGACAGTCTTTTGAATCCGTAATTTTTACCCATGAGCCTTGGACCTACTGAGTCAATCATCGGCATGGCCGGCAGTCTGTCGACTTCTTTACCTTCAAAATAAGCTCCCAGTCGTTCGTTGGATGTCATCTGATCTTTTCTTCTTGTCATATGGTCCTCCTCATCAGCTGACTGTTGTTCCCGGCTGAATCTCCCTCAAAATCGAACTCTTCTTCTTTTACAGATGTTCCCGGCTCTTTTACAATAATGTCTTCATCCCATTCACCGGTAATGAGCTTCTGCATCACTTCATTGCCTCCGGGCACTATGCGCCGTTCCAGGCAAAAACGTTCAGCGCATTCATCCGCATAAGTTATGACCGGTTCCATTTCATAGCAGCCTGTATCTATAACGGTGACACTCGTATACGAATCGAGCATTATCTTCATGAGCTTGTCGGCTTTTCTTTTTCCGTATTTTGCCAGATAGCTTTCAAACATGTCCAGAAGAGCACCCTCATCCTTGCTCCAGCCGCCTGTCAGATACATGTGGCCGGCTTTGAGGTAGTTGCGTCTGTTTCTTTTGCCGGTGCAGAGCATCATATTGACGCAGTCATCAAAGCGAGGCATCGCAAGTATGGCCTTTTCAGTATGCCATCCCACCGCTCCATTGCCGCAGAGTCCGTATCCAAGCATTATAAGATCAGCTCCGGCTTCCTCTGCCCGTCTTATCTCAGCCTGTATCACCTCACGCAGCTTATCCGGATCATTATGATGCCCTCTCTCCTGCCACCATATTTCGATATCACGTATTTCAAAACGATCGAAGACGGCATTGATCTCGTCTTCGATCATTGAACATGCTATCAGTACTTTTTTCTTATAATCCGTCAGTCCCAACAGCTTTCTCCTATTTCAGTACTATCTCTCTGAACTTTCCATTCGCAAGCTTTACGCCTATGTTCTTAATGCAGACCTGACCGCCGATCTTAACCTTGCCTCTCATCTGAAGCATTGCCTGCAGGAAGTCGATCCCCGGTTCAAGCTCGTGCTCCCTGAATTCACCGAATCCGGTATCTATCACAGCAAAGGTAAACTTCGGGCAAAGGAGGAATATGCAGCTGTCGTCCATGAGTTCTTCAACCCTTTTAAGGAACGGATGATAGAAATCCTCTACTGCCTGAGTCATGAACTTAGGACCGAGAAGTTCCGGCGCGCCTGCAGAATCAGAGAAGATGAAAACATCGACTCCGGCCCTTTTACCTGCTTCGATATAAGCAAGCAGCGAATCACCGAGCTTTTCAAAGACTTTTACCATGCTGTCATGGTCTTTCCGGTATGCCTTAAATACTTTTCTAGGCTCCATCAGCGCATTAAGCATTGTAAACGGTCCGGTAACTTCAAGACACACTGTCTCACCAGCTGCCTTCATTTTCGCACAGGCATCAAGTACTTCTGCCATTCTTCCCTTCGTCACATCAACGTCAGGAAGCGCCAGAACATCATCTGCAGTGCTGCAGATAGGATCCTTTGCTCTAGGTCCGGTATTGGCATCACCGTAATTAAGTACGGCACCCATCGCCTCGGCTTCGACAGTACGACAGAAAGGCAGCAGACAAAAGTCCGCGCCATCGTGTTCCTTTATAGCTTTGGACAGTGTCTGCATGGTCTCACTGTGCATGTAGGCATCAGGAAACTCAAGTCCAAGTCCCGATGTCACCTCAGCGCTGATCCCTACTGAATTGGAATATGTGCATTTGTATTCTCTTATTTCACCCATTATATTCTTCCTTTTTACTGAAACGGATCTTCACTTAAGCCGCTGCTCGCTCCTGTATCTTTCAGGCTGTCCAGCAGAAGTGCAGTTATCTCCACTCTGCCCGAAACTGCCGATCTATTCAGGTATTCTCTCAGCGCATCTTCATCGATAAGCCCGCGTGAGATCATGTATCTTACGGCTTCGGAGCTTTTCCTGTTTATTGCAAGATCCAGGAATGATTTCTGTCGTTCACGTATGTAACGTTCGATCAGGGCCGCATCCTCTGCCAGCGGTGTTGCTGCCGCATTCTCTTCCATGAATGTAAGCACTGCGGTATAGCGTGCTGATGGCGGCAGAATATCGATCTGCTTTGGGCTGATATGTATAGCTTTCAAACTGCGGCAACCGCTGAGAGATGTACGCGCTGCCTCTTTAAGTGAGAGCGGCAGCCATATCTCTGCGAGAGCATGACAGTTCTCGAACATATCGGTGCCGAGTGTCTCTGTGCCTTCAGGCATCCTGACGCTTCTAAGCTGCCAGCAGTTCTGAAAAAGACCCGCACCGATACGATCCACCCTTTCAGGCATACGTATCTCTCGAAGAGCATAGCAATTCATAAAGGCATAATTGCCTATTTCCCTGACTGAATCGGGTATAAGCAACTTTTCTAGTCCGTCTGTACCTGCAAATGCCAGTTCACCAATGCGTTCTGTGCCTTCAGGGACTGCGTATTCCTTTTCGCTTCCTTTATACTTCACCGCTTTGTCTTTTTTCTTTAAGATGACTTTTTTGTCAAATCCTGACAAGTGTGTAAAAACCTCAGGCTGCATAATGCTTCCTTCACCGGAAAGGCATCAGCAGTGTATGTATTCCATTGCTGATGCGGCAAAGGGTCATCCGTGCTGTGCCATCAATGTTGTCATTTTGTCCGTTTATGCTTGATTTAGCAAGTCTGTGTGGATTGTACCCCTGCAAATCAGCCTGAGCAGAGAAGCAAACTTGAACATTTTGATGCCTTCCCTGTTACTGACAAGTCATATCATGAAATCACTTGTCAATTTTCCCAGTATGCTCAGACTGTTCAAGTTTTTATCCTTTTTTATTCCATTTTCATGATCAAGACTTGTCAAATTTGCCATTTGTCCGCTTTTGTTCAAGTCTGATGGGCTTTTGCCGGATCAGTCGACTGCCCGGTAAAGTAAATGTCTTCGATTTGGAAAAAAACTTTATTCCGCGAAGGTCTTTACGGTCTTGAGTACCTGCTGAACGTTGTTCAGCGGCGAACCCATTCCGAGTCCGCATGCAGGCGATATTATATCCGAGCCATTTGCGTAGCTGGCTCTTGTCAGCTTGTCCACAGTCTTTTCTTCCTGCATCTCAATTGCAAATGTGCTTACATTGCCCATGATGACTTTGTCAGGCAGATTCTTTTTTGCTTCTCTCAGCGACACGACTGCATCGAAGCTGAATGCATCGCTGTGGATCTTTGCCACCTTTTCATATACGGATTTCATCTGCCCGCAGATGTGGACTATTGTCTTGGCTCCCGTCTCCTTTACAGCATCGACAACCTGATTGATGTATGTGACCGCGTATTCGTCAAAGAACTTCGGTCCGAGTATTTCACCCGTACCGCTCGGGTCAGACAGAGCTATGACATCCGCGCCCGCTTCTACCATAGCAAGTGCAAACCTTATGAGATCGTCTGTAACGAACTGCATGTATTCATGCGCAAGTTCTCTTTTCTGCCTGAGCTGCTTGTAATATCTCGTCGGCTCGCACACGGAACTTGCCACACTGACAGGTCCCACAATGTTTCCTATTATCGGAACATCCTTCGTTTCAGCTTTAAGCAGCCTGATCGCGTCGAGCGTGACCTTTGCCCTTCCGGCATTAAGGTCCATAGGACTAAGCTTCTTATAGTCCTCTACCGTGT